>CAMLGR010000010.1 GCA_946479615.1 uncultured Bacteroidota bacterium
AAAGGGTATGCTGTCAATACCGCTGAACGTGCCGAAGAAACCCACGCTTTATTAAAAAATAACAAGATCGACCTGGTGATCATGGATATGCTTTTATCCGGCGTAAATGGCACTGATATTTGTACCGATATCAAGAAGAATGAGGCTACGCGGTCTGTTCCTGTTATGATGATCTCTGCCCACCCCAATGCGCGTGAGCTCTGTCTCGAAGCCGGCGCCGATGATTTTATCTCGAAACCATTCGACATGCAGGAGATACTTTCGAAGATTGGGCAGTTGGTTAAATGAGAAGGATTGGGAAATTGGGAAATTTTTCAGTCATATTCTTTTTGCAAAATATAGTGCCTTACAATAGGTAAAATAATTTCAATCGTAAGTCAATTTCCAAATTTCCCAATTCCAAAATTTCCAAATCTTCTCCTCCTACCCATTCACAATCTCTCCTCCATTCGGATGTAAAAACTGACCGGTCATATAACTTGAATCATCGCAGGCGAGAAATAAATAACAAGGTGCTACTTCTACCGGTTCACCCGCTCTTTGCATCGGAGCATCGCTGCCATGTTTGGCTGTTTTTTTAGCAGGCATGGTAGCAGGAATTAATGGTGTCCAGATAGGGCCGGGCGCTACCCCGTTTACACGAATTCCTTTTTTTAAAAGATTTGCAGACAAACTCCTTGTAAAAGACACGATCGCTCCTTTGGTGGCCGAATAATCCATTAAGGCCGCACTGCCCCGGTAAGCTGTAACAGATGAAGTATTAATAATACAGGCCCCTTCTTTTAAATGAGGCAGCGCTGCTTTCGTTACCCAGAAAATGGAGAATATATTGGTCTCGAATGTTTTTAATAGTTCCCGGGTAGAAATATCCGTGAGCTCTTTATTCTCATAATGAAGGGCGGCATTATTCACCAGTATATCGATCCTGCCATATTCAGCGATTACTTTTTTGACCACATCACTGCAATGCTTTTCTTTGGAGATATCGCCGGGCAGCAGCAGGCATTTTCCTTTATAGGATTCTTCAATAATCCGCCGGGTGTCTTTTGCATCCTTATGTTCGTTCAGGTAAGCAATAGCGATATCAGCACCTTCTTTGGCAAATAATATCGCAACAGCTTTCCCGATACCGCTGTCACCACCTGTAATAAAAGCGATCTTTCCTTTCAGCTTGCCGGTGCCGGGTTTTTGCGGATAATCAACCACGGGCTGCGGTTGCATTTTATACTCCTGGCCAGGTCTGCGCTGGTGTTGTGGTTTCCGAACCTGTCTTTTGGTTCCTCCTTTTTGCATAATTATATTTTCCTGTAAGAGAGAAATATTCATACCATTTTGGAAGAAGAATATTGCCGCTATTGTGAAGTGTTTGCTGAAAAAAATCCCCATTTACCAGTAGAAAAGCCATAAATAAGCGCATTTTATTACGGCATGGATTTTTCACAACACATTTCAATAAAAGAGCAAATAATTATGATCGAACAGGCACAGCAGGTTGATTTCGTTCCGAGGTTAACGTTTATAAAAGGAAGAAAGGGCAAAACGGCCACACCGGTTAACCGTAGTAAAAAGAAAAAGAAATTCGAAACCTGGTGCATGCCCCCGCAGACAACAGGATATATCAAATGCAGGGCACACGATTTTTTTTAACCTTCTAAAACTTAAAATTATGTTACGCTGGACAGTCATTTTTTTAGTCGTAGCACTGGTCGCTGCCTTGTTTGGTTTCGGTGGTATTGCCGCCGGCGCAGCATCCATTGCTAAAGTATTATTTTTCATTTTCCTGGTTCTGTTTATCATATCGCTCATCATGGGGCGGTCAGCACGGAACTCAGTATAATAAACGAGGTATTCATTTCTCAAAAGAGGGGCAAATCAGAAACCGGCACATCTTGTTGCCGGTTTCGCTTTTTTGGTGAATAGTGAATGGTCAATGGTGAATAGAAACTACAAATAAATTCACTATTCACTATTGACCATTCACCACTCACTAAATAGCTTTCTTTAAAATACACATCAATACATTCTCTCCTGTTGTAAAGGTTTTATCGCTTGTTTTACCGGTGAAATTGCCGATGCTTTTATTCTCTTGGCAAAGAGCGATCAACTGCGGATGAACATAATATTTCTTACACACATTTCTTGTATTCCCCAGCTTATGACTAACCGTTTCCAGCATTTCCACCACATTGTTATTACGCTTTTCTTCGTCTTTGTTTTCTTTATCATAACACAATAGATACTCTACCGCCTGCACAGAACCTGCCCAGGTGCGAAAGTCTTTGGCGCTGAAATCTTTTCCCGATAATTCCTTGATATAATTATTGACCATGCCCGAATCGATACTCTTTTTTTCTCCATCCGCTTCATAGTACTGGAACAAAGTACGACCCGGTATGTCACGACACTCCTTTACAATTTGAGCCAGCCGTTTGTCTTTTAGTTTAATATTATGATCTACTCCCTTTTTACCCGTAAAGGAAAATTGCATTTCATCTTTTCCTATCCTGACATGCCTGTCTTTTAATGTGGTCAACCCATAAGACCCATTCATTTTTTCATATCCATTGCTGCCAATTCTGATATATGTTTTATCCATAAGGTCAATAACTGTCGCCAATACTTTTTCCCTTGTCAATATTTTCCCTGAAATGTCCTTTTTTATTCTCTTCCTCAGCCGGGGCAACACTTTCCCGAATTCAAAAAGATGATGAAATTTTGTTTCATTCCGCAGCGCATTCCAGTCGGCATGGTAGCGGTATTGCTTCCGGTTTTTTAAATCCAGTCCCGTAGCCTGGATATGGCCATTGGCGCTTGCGCAAATCCATACTTCTTTCCAGGAAGGTGGGATCGCCAGTTTACGAATGCGTTCCAGTACCGCTTTATCCTTTACTTGCTTATTTCCGGAATAATAGGCATACGTTTTCCCTTTACTGATACGGGTAATACCCTTATCACTATCCCTGACATACCGGAGATCGGCAGCATGCGCCGCAGATACAGGATCACTGTTTAATTTCAGGGAAACCGGGTGCGAAAGCTTTCTGTCCTTCTTCATAATGACTTGTAAGTGTTTCTACAGGTATGGCAAGATTACGACCTGTGTATAACAAGAAGAAAATTCTATGCCACTGTAGAAATTATTTCCCCGGATTTTCATTTTTCCGGGTATTCTCCGGTCTTAAAAAGAATGGTATCACATTTGACTTTTATAGACTAAAACAACAACTATGACAACAGATATGAACCTGCAGTTTATCCGGACCAAAATCAACCAGCTCCGCACTGCTGTGATGTACAGCATGAGTAATAGTATTTTAAAATTACCCAATGGAATTATCTCTGCAATCAAGGTAGATGATGAAGGACAGCTTTGGTTTATCAGCCGTGGACCTGTAGCAGAAGTAAAAGAATATGAACAGAGCTTTCCTGCCCGCCTGTGCTTTTATCGCAAAGGATATGATTTCCACGTAGAAGTAAGCGGTAAAGCAACCGTAGTCAATAATCAATATTCAAATGGGGACACAGACGAAGCAGGTAGCGAGAAAGTATTGCTCATCAAAATGTCGATGATGAATATCGAATATACAGAACCACATACCCGCCGTCCGAAGAACAAAGTGGAATCATGGCTGGAAAATGGGTATAAATGGTTCCTGCGCACAGCTGCTATCCAGCACAATTCCGCGTCAGTACTGGCGAAGCTTCACCATACAAATTACAACTAATGAAAAAATCTTTACATATCATCCATGAAAAGATCGCAGGCATACAACTGGCGCTGTTGCGGTATGAGCAGGAAGATCGTAAAATAACCCTGCATGGTTCCGTTGAAGTCATCAATAATGAATGCCTGAATTTCATCCTTGCTGATACAGCACCTATGGAAAACCTCCTGAACAAGGAAGTAACGCTGGTACAAAAGGATCATGATAATTATATTTATGTGGATGGTGAGATCACAAAGGTTTCGAAAAGAAACAAATCTATTATTTCAGTAAAAGTCAATAAAGCCTGCTGGTTTATCCGTAAACGCAAGGGCAGTGTTTCTTCTTTACAGGAAAAATGTATTTATCAGAATGTATTGAAAGTAGCTTCCTGAACCTAGCGATTAAAAGAAAATATATCCGCTCCCTCATTCTTCTTTCCATTTATCATATCTCTGATGATCTGGCCGGCCAATGCACTAAATGTGATGCCATTGCCACCAAATCCCAATGCAAAATACGTATGTGGGCGTTGCCGGATACTCCCGATATATGGCAACCCATCTTTGGTTGAAGCAAAACTACCGGCCCATTTAAAATCTGTTTTGAAAGGAATGCCGGGAAATAATTTGCAAAACTGATTCTCCAGCGCTCTTGTTTTTGCCGCCAGCATTTTGTCGCGCCGGAACGGATCTGAATAAGGCACATCTTTTCCACCTATAATAATGCGATTGTCCTTCGTCGTTCTCAGGTAGAGATAAGGCGTTTTTGTTTCCCAGATCAACGCATTCTTATACCAGAAGTCTTTCCGGGTAAAAGGCTCGCTGATAATAGCAAACGTGGATGCCAGTTGCTGCACTTTAAAAGGAATATATTTCTGCGATTCATACCCGCAGGCAATAACGAGCTTCCTGGCCCTGATGATTTTTCCCGTATCTGTTTTTAATTCCACACTCCTCTTATTGTAGCGGATCTTTTCAATAGCAGTATGATCATATATCTCATTAGTCTTACCCAAGCTGCTTAATATGGAATGAGTAAGCGCATAGGCATCTACCTCAGCACCATCCATAGATAAAAGTCCGGCTGATTTTTCAAAACCAAATTTAACCCTGATCTCTTCAGCTTCCAGCCAGCGGAGGGCTATCCCATATTTTTTCCTTACACAGAATTCTTCCTTAAGGAATTTTTCATGTTTATGGTAACTGGCGTATTGAAAGCTGGGTCGCCTGGCAAAAAGCCTATCGCTGCCTGTTTTCCGGGAAATCTCAGCTATATCATCAATGGCTTTCCGGCAAAGAAGGTAACTTTTTACTGCATGTTCCTCTCCTACCATATTGATCAGTTCATGAAGAGGCGTATCGATTTCATATTGCAACAGGCAGGTACTTGCCGCTGTACTCCCCATTCCGATATGCCGGCGATCCGTCACGACTACCCGGTAACCAGCTTTCGTAAGATACCAGGCCGTTAATGCACCACTGATACCGCCACCTATGATGGCGATATCCGTAGTAATGTTTTTATCGAGAGATGGATAGTTTTTTAAAATTCCATGCCGTAAAAGCCAGTAAGGGTTTTCAGAACGAAGGTCCATATGATATACTCTATCAAAAAAGTGAGCCAACAATTAAACCCACCGGGGAGGATGTTTTTTGTTTACCTTTCTCCTCACCGGCCGGATTCCTGTTGAAACAAATCCTGCTGAATCAGTACACCAGGCGAGGGAAAACCCTGATAATCCAATGACTGTGTACGCCGGAAGGTCATTTTTTAGAAAAACTTTCCCCAGATTTCCCCTTTTGGCTTTTAAAATGCCGAATAAGACCGGTTGGCATTATTTTTTCCTATATACCTGTATGAAAAGAGTGTGTTACATATGTTCCGTTTTGCTGGCGTTTGCATGGATACTGAGTGTATTTTTATTTCATATCGGTGCAGCGGCACATATTTTTATCTTGCTGGCTATCATCAGTCTTTTGCATGGAATAATTACTATTTCCCAGAAGAAGTATATGCTGGAAGAAAAGAAAGTCGCCTGAGAATGTTTAGCCCGGTTCTTAGGAACCGTCGATATATACCCCCGATTTTGTCATTGACCAAGAGAAGAATACCAGATGGCCCAACCAATTAAGAAGAAAAAAACCTGGAAACGGGTAGCGAGGATTGTTCTCAAAACAATCCTTTTCGCTTTTCTGCTATTCATACTCCTGGTGATACTGATTTTGACGCCCCCGGTCCAGAATTTTATCCGTAAAAAAGCGGTTACCTATCTTGAAAATAAACTGCATACGAAAGTCGAGATCGGGAGTATTTATATTGGTTTGCCAAAAAAAGTAGTGATTAAAGGCATTTATATTGAGGACCAACAAAGAGATACCCTCTTAGCCGGCGGCAGTGTAAAAGTAAATATCGCTTTATTAAAACTGATCTTCAAACAGAAGGTCGAGATCAATTCCATCGCACTGGAAGATATTACCGCCAGGATAAAAAGACAATTACCCGATACAGTTTTCAATTTCCAGTTTATCATCGATGCATTTAATCCTCCTTCTGATAAACCAAAAGAGCCTTCCACGGACCCTGCTTCTTCCGAACCATTGAAAATAGGTTCTATTACCCTGGATAAGGCAAGACTGGTATATAAAGATGTGATCACTGGTAATGATGTAGAAACATGGATCGATCATTTCGATACCCGTATCGATAAGTTTGACCCCAATAATATGCAGATCGATATTCCTTCTATCGACCTGCGCGGTGTTACAGCCAAAGTGTACCAGTCAAAACCCCTGCTGACAGATACCGGTTCTTCCCAACCCGCTACACCTACCGTTAATCCTCTGTTGTCTTTGGGAAGAATTGACCTGGAAAAAATAAACCTGGATTATCGGAATGATGTTTCCGCCTTATATACTACTACCTCTATCGGTAGTTTGCATGCAGAACCGCAGAAAATAGATCTGAATGAACAGGTAATCAATTTCAATGAGATCACGCTCAAAAACACCAACGCTGCTATCCGTCTTGGTAAAAAAGAAACCGCCCGCGAACTGGTGGAAACGGCCAAAGAAAAAACAGACAGCAGCCTTGAGAAAGGGTGGAGATTACAGATCGCTTCATTTGCTGCTGACAATAACACCCTGCAATTTGATAACGATAACCTGCCCCGTCAAAAAACAGGGCTGGATTATGCACATATCCGGGCTACTCCATTTGTATTATATGCGAAAGATTTTTTGTTGAGTGATGACAGCATTGCAGGACAAATAGAAAAAGCATCTTTTAAAGAACAAAGTGGTTTTGAATTACAGAAACTGCAAACCAAATTCCTGTATGCGAATAACCAGGCATATTTACACGATCTTTCTTTAAAAACACCCGGCACTGAAATCAAACGTGATCTGTCTGTTCATTATACTTCTCTCGAAAAATTACAAACCGATATCAATGATCTGCAATTGGATCTCGATATAGCTGATAGTCGCATTTTAGTGAAAGATGTACTGACTTTTGTGCCTTCCCTGCGGGCACAACCAGCATTTGCCAATCCCGGCACTACCTGGTATATCAATAGCCGCGTACAGGGGCGAGTATCTGATCTGGATATTCAAACTCTCCAGGTAATGGGATTGCAGGATACAAAGATCGATATCTCCGGCCGCGTTACCGGTTTGCCTGACATGAATAACTTTACTGCTGATCTGAATATCAGGAATATCAGCAGTTCCCGCAGGGACATTAATTTATTTGTACCGGCTAATACATTACCTGAAAATATTACGCTGCCCGGCCGGTTGAGCATAAATGGCGTGGCACATGGCAATACCCGCTTATTGACTACCCGGTTAACTACCCGCACCGACCTGGGAGATGTTTTTATCAATGGAAAATTTGAACAACTTAATGATCCTGAAAAAGTAAAATATGCTGCTACTGTAGAAGCAAGAGCGATCGATTTCGGGACTATTCTCCAGGATAAAGAAAACCTCGGACCTGTCACCGCCAATTTTACCGTGAATGGAACCGGGTTTGATCCTGTCAGTGCCGCGGCTGATATCAAGGGTACTGTACAATCCGCTGTCTTCCGTCAATATGTATACCGGGATCTTACCCTGCAGGGTAATCTTGCCAACCAGCAGGTTCATTTCAATACGGGTATGAATGATCCGAATATTCATTTTGCAGTAGATGGCAGCGCTGATCTTTCCAAAGAATTTCCTTCTTTGAAATTATCGGCAATGATCGATAGTGTAAAGACATTACCACTTCATTTAACACCAGGTATTGTTATCTATCATGGAAAGATCGAAGCAGATTTTGCGTCCACCAATCCTGATGATCTCGATGGAAAATTATTTATTACTGAATCGATATTGGTGCAGGACGATAAACGTCTTCAGCTGGATACGGTACAACTGGTTGCCGCTAAGAATGAAAAAGGAAATTATCTTGAACTGAACAGTGATATCGCCTATGCAAGGATCGAGGGCAATTATAAACTGACGCAATTGGGCAGTATCATGGAACGTTCGATACAACCATACTTCGCTGTACAAAAAACCATCGCTCCTGTACCACAAGATCCCTATGATTTCACGGTGAATGCTTATATCACCAAAAGCCAGGCAATTCAGGCGTTTTTACCCGGCCTGGAAAGAATGGATTCAGTGAAATTACAAAGTCATTTTTCCGACAACCAGGATTGGTACCTGGTGATGAATTCACCGGCTATCGATTATAATGGCACAAGGATACGCGGGTTATCATTTAAGATCGGTTCGCTTGATGATTCGATACAATCGGATATCGTTGTCAAACAGATCAGCAGTGGTTCCATGGCGCTCTATAATACATCGATAAAAGCCGGCATGGCCAATAATGTTATTTATTTTACCACGAATGTCAGGGACAGGGCCAACAAGAGCCGTTATAATTTTTCTGCCATCTTCAGTCAGCCACAACCCGGCCAGTATGGTTTCTCTTTTGTACCACAGGGATTATTACTCAATTATGATCAATGGAATATTGGCAGGGAAAATAAATTACTGATCAGCAGCACCGATATTATGGCGACTGATTTTGTATTAAGCAAAAATGGTCAGCAACTGAGCATAAACAGTCTTTCCCAAAATCCCAATGCCCCGTTGGAAGTAAAGTTTAATAACTTCAAATTATCGACGATTACTGCTTTTGTACAAAGCGATTCTTCCCTGGTCGATGGCAGCCTGAACGGCGCTATTACTTTCTCCGATATCATGAAAGACCCGGTATTCAAAGGTGAACTGAATATTAATGATCTCAGTATAAAAAATGATACAGCCGGCAATGTAAAAATGATCATGACCAGCACTACACCTGGTGTATACGAAGCTGATGTGGTGCTTTCGGGAAGGGGTAATGATGTGAAACTGGCAGGAAAGTATTATGTAAAACCTGACAATAACAGCAATTTCGATCTCACGCTTAATATTGCAGAGTTGCCAATGGCAACGGCGCAGGCATTTTCTGCCGGCGCTATTAAGTATGCAAGAGGTAGTGTGAATGGTAAATTCAATGTAACCGGCACCCTGGATAAGCCTTCGGTACGCGGTGACCTGAATTTTAATAAAACCGGGTTTAACATCAGCCAGTTCAATAATTATTTTGCTATCGACAAAGAAAAAATATCGATCAATGAAAAAGGCATCCGATTTGACCGTTTTCAAATAAAAGATTCAACGGGAAATACATTGACATTGGATGGCACGGCCAACACCTCCAATTTCATGAACTATGATTTTGACTTCACTATACGTGCCAACAATTTCCAGGCGCTTAACAGTGCCAAAAAAGACAATAATCTCTTTTACGGACAATTGTTCTTTAATAGTAATCTTCGCGTTAAAGGAACAGAGCTGGCCCCTGTGATCGACGGATCATTGACGGTGAATGAAAAAACAAAAATGACGATCGTCTTACCACAACGTGAACCGGGGGTGGTAGATCGTGAAGGCATTGTTGAGTTTATAGATAAAGATGCGCCGGTGAGTGATTCATTATTCCTGGCCGCTTATGATTCGCTCAATACATTTTCTTTAAAGGGACTTGATATCACCGCTAATATCGAAGTAGACAAAAATGCACAGTTTAGCCTTGTCATCGACGAAGGTAATGGTGATTTCCTGAATGTACGTGGTGAAGCATCGCTGACCACCGGTATCGACCCCAGTGGTAAATTGACACTGGCTGGTTCGTATGAACTGGAAGAGGGTTCTTATGAACTCACTTTCAATTTTATTAAAAGAAAATTCAACATCGACAAAGGAAGTAAGATCGTATGGCTGGGCGAACCTACCGATGCTGACGTTGATATTACGGCTATCTATGTTGCTAACACGGCGCCGCTTGACCTGGTAAAAAATGAACTGGGCGAAGATGTAGCGGTTACACAGCGTAATACTTATCTGCAGAAATTACCTTTTGAAGTACTGTTGAAGATGGAAGGCAAGCTGTTGAAACCCGATATCAGTTTTGATATCCGTCTTCCTGAAAATAAAAGCTATGGTGTAGGCAATGACATTCTTACCAATGTAAGGACCAAACTGGATCAGCTTCGCCAGGAAACAGGGGAAATGAATAAGCAGGTATTTGCCCTTTTATTATTGAACCGTTTTATTGGTGAAAACCCGTTCAACTCCAGTTCTGAAGGTATCAGCGCCAATACACTTGCCCGCCAGAGCGTAAGTAAATTACTGACTGAACAATTAAATAAACTGGCCGGCAACCTGATCGAAGGAGTGAATCTCAATTTTGATGTGATCTCTTCCGAAGATTATACCACCGGCTCCAGGCAGGACCGTACGGATCTGAATGTAGGTTTATCCAAACAATTATTGAATGATCGCCTGACCGTAACAGTTGGAAGTAATTTCGAACTGGAAGGTGCGCAGAATTCCGGCCAGCGTAGCAATAATATTGCGGGTGATGTAGCCTTGAATTACCGGTTGAGCAATGACGGACGTTATATGCTAAGGGCTTATCGCAAGAATGAATATGAAGGTGTTATCGATGGATATATTATTGAAACAGGTGTGAGCTTTATTATTTCTATTGATTATAATAAATTCAAACAGATATTCCAGAGCATAGCACAGCGGCGTAAGGAAAGAGAGAATCGCAGGAAACAGCGACAACAGGAAAAAGTGCAGGCCAATGCCACTATGAAAGAAGAGCAACAGCAACAAAACCCATGATGAGACGAGTAATCAACTATTGTTATATCATTGTTGCAGCAGGAATAATAGCTGCAACCGGTGTGTCCTGTAGTAATACACGTCACCTGCCTCCCGGCGATGCCTTGTATTTGGGCTCTACGATGAAACTCGATGGACCTGATCTCAGCAAGAGAAAAAAGAAATTCCTGAGAAGTGATCTCAATTCCCTGACCCGGCCAAGACCTAATAAAAAATTTCTTGGCATCCGTTTTAAGCTGGCGATGTATACCCTGGCCGGTCAGCCTAAAAAAAGAAATTCCATTGCGGGTTGGTTAAAATACAAGGTAGGAGAACCGCCTGTTTTATTAAGTGATGTAAAGCTCGATTATAATGAGAAAGTTTCGCGGAACACACTGGAGAACCGCGGGTATTTCCAGGCAGAAGCTACGGGTGACACCTCGGTAAAAAACCGCAAGGCAAGAGCTGTATATACCATACGAACAGGACCGCAATATATTATTGATTCCGTCACGTTTGAAGGAGACAGCAATAATGTTTTACAAAAAACGATATTAAGCGCCGCCAGCCAAACGCTTTTGAAAAAGGGAGATGCTTTTGATTTGAGCAATGTCAGGACTGAGCGTGACCGGATAGATACCTATCTGAAAGAAAATGGCTTTTATTATTTCAATCCCGATTTTCTTATTATACAGATCGATAGTACAGTGGGCAATCACCAGGTAAATCTTTTTGTAAAGGTTAAGGCAGAAACACCTCCCAAAGCGAAAGAAGTATTTACGATCAACGATGTATATATCATGCCGAATTATCGCCTTAATTCAAAATCGGCAGATACCACCTATGCAGATGCTGTTTTTTATAAAGGATATTATGTAGTCGATAAAAGAAAAGTATACAAGCCTTTATTGTTTGAAGAATCGATGCAATTCAAACCGGGTGAAGTGTATAACCGTACCGATCATAATCTTACTATCAACAGGCTGGTCAGCCTGGGTGTATTCAAATTTGTAAAAAACAGGTTCCAGGAGCTACCGGGTGATTCAGCAAAATTGGATGCGTACTATTATCTTACCCCTTTGCCCAAAAAATCCATCCGTGCAGAAGTAAATGGTAATACCAAATCAAATAACCTGACAGGTTCCTCTCTTACCCTTGGATGGAGAAACAGGAATACGCTTCGCGGAGGAGAATTGTTTACGATCGATGCTACCGGCGGTTTTGAAGTTCAGTACAGTGGTGCATTGAAAGGATTTAATACATTCCGGGCAGGCATAGAAGCCGGGTTGACTTTCCCCCGTTTTCTCACCCCGCTTATTCATGTGAATCCACCAGGCGGCTTTGTACCCAAGACAAAATTTTTGCTGGGTTATGATATCCTTACCAAGCAAAAGTTATATACCATGAATTCTTTCCGGTTAAATGCAGGTTATATCTGGAAGGAAAGCTTAAAGAAAGAGCACCAGTTCAATCCCGTTAGTATTACGTATGTACAACCGATAACAATCTCCCAGCTATACCTCGATAGTATGATGTACAATCCTACCCTGCAAAAAGCAGTAGAGAAACAATTCATCCTGGGATCGAGCTATAATTATAATTACAATAACCTTTTAGAAACATTCCGAAGTGGTTTTTATTTTAATGGTACGATAGACATTTCAGGAAATGTAGCAGGATTATTAACAGGAGCCAATGCTAAAAATGGCAATGAGAAATATATTTTTGGTGCACAGTTCGCACAGTATGTAAAACTGGAATCGGATATCCGTTATTACGCAAGGATATCTCCTACTTCGGCGCTTGCTAATCGGATCATCATAGGTGTGGGACTTCCGTATGGCAACTCTTTATCCTTACCATTTATCAAGCAATTTTTCGTCGGTGGTAATAACAGTATCCGCGCGTTCCGCAGCCGTTCGCTGGGCCCCGGGACTTACCAGGCTCCTGAATCTTCAGAATTTTTGCCGGATCAGTCAGGCGATCTGAAACTGGAAATGAATACAGAGTTAAGAGCGAAATTATATGGTTTTATACATGGTGCCGTATTTATCGACGCAGGAAATATCTGGTTATTTAATAATGATCCCGATAAACCCGGCGCCAAATTCACGGGTTCATTTCTCAATGAACTGGCGGTAGGTTCGGGCGTAGGATTGCGTTTTGATATATCGTTTTTGGTATTACGTTTTGATGTGGCCTTCCCATTGCGAAAACCTTACCTGCCGGAAGGGGAACGCTGGGTGATCAAACAAATCAATTTTGGATCGCCGGAATGGAGAAGGAATAACCTGGTATATAACCTGGGGATTGGCTATCCATTTTAATAGTTACAGTAATAATTCTGTTGCGGTTTCAAGCGGGAACACAACGAAGCGGCGGTCTTCCAATTATCGTTGCTCTGCACGGTCGCTGCGTGAAACTTTACCAGCAACCCGATTTATACATTCGGAAACAATACAGTAAATTACATCTCCACCAGCCATAGGCCAGATGAGAATTCATTAACCGAAAGATCAATAAAGCAAGATGATTTCACTTTTATCGTTGAGGGGGAAAGTATGGGCTGGCTATATTCTCGCCTTTCTTTTATTACTAACCTCCTATATTCTGATCTTCTATACCATGAGAAGATCGGTCCAGGAAACCGATTCGGTGGCGCATACTTATATGGTGGTTAATAAACTGGAATCCCTGCGTGGTGAAATTGTCGCAGCGGAAACCGGCGTACGCGGATATGTGATCTCGAAGGAATTGCGCTTCTTACAACCTTATAAAGATGCAGTCGAGAATATTCCTGTTATCTATACAGCGTTAAAAGCAGATACCAGGGATAATCCTGCACAGCAGCAAAATCTTGATACACTGATCCGGCTGCTGCAGGAACGGCTTAGTTATATGGCCAATGGTCTTAAAAATTTTGAGGCCAGCAATTTTACCATTACCGATCCCATGAAAATCTCAAGGGAGATAAGCCGGAAAGTAATGGACAGCATCCGCGTGTATGTGGAAAAATCAGAAAATGAAGAAGAGAGCCTGATGAAAATGAGAAAAGAAAAACTGTCCGGCTTTTTTAAAAGCACCCAGATCATTGCCTTTATTTCACTCGCTATTGCATTTATTACTCTTGTTTATTCACTGATCATTTTTAATAAAGAAAACAAAGCCAAAGAAAAAGCGATTGAAAAAGCAACGGGGTATAGTATCGAACTGGAAAATAATATACGCGAACTGAAAGAAGCCAACCAGCAGGTAGAAGAATTGAAGAGCATGGAAAAATTTACTGCTACTGGTCGTATCGCCCGTACAATCGCACACGAGGTAAGAAACCCGTTAACGAATATCACGCTGGCTGCGGAACAATTGAACGAAATGAATGACGGGAACAAGGATTCCGAGCTTTTACTGGATATGATAACCCGGAACTCCGCACGTATCAACCAACTCGTATCTGACCTGCTGAATGCCACGCGGTTTGCGCAACTGGATATACAGCAACGGCATATCAATGAACTATTGGAAGATACGTTGGAACTGGCAAAGGACCGGATCGAATTGAATCATATCCAGGTAAGAAAATATTATTCACCTGATGATTGCCAGGTAACGGTGGATGCTGAAAAAGTGAAACTGGCTTTTCTCAATATCATCGTGAATGCTATTGAAGCGATGGAAAAAAATACAGGCATCCTGGAGCTAAGGACACAACGGATGGGAACTAAATGCCTGATCGAGATCCGGGATAACGGGAAGGGTATGGACGAGGATGTATTGCAAAATTTATTTGAGCCCTATTTTACAGGAAAACAAAAAGGGAATGGTCTCGGACTGACTAATACTCAAAACATTATATTTAATCATAAAGGGACTATAAAAGTTTTGAGCAAGCCCGGGCAGGGTTCTACTTTCGTCATTACATTTGGTATTTCAGGAAGCTGATTTCCCCACTTTTTTGGGGAAATATTTCCCCGGCCGGTTATAATTGGAGATGTTCCAGGGTCTTGAAAATGATTTCTTTTGTAAAGGGTTTCCCGATAAAAAAATCAACACCTTCCTGTTGTGCTTTTTCCCTGTCGGAAGTGGTATCATGAGCTGTGATCATCACGATGCGACTGGAAGGGCACATGAGTTTCAACCGGTTGATATTATTTACACCCAGCCCATCGGGCAGGTGATTATCCAAAAAAATAACGGTGTGTGAAGTATTGGTTTGCAATATGGCATCGGCCTCAGAGAGGCTGCCGGCAAAGGCTGTATTGAAATTGCGCTGTCTTAAAATGCTGCTTAACAGAAAGCAAATATCTGTTTCATCGTCTATTATAAGAGCAGTAGGCTTCTGAGGTGGAGTATTGGGCATCAATAAAGCGGGCTGTTAATTATGTCTAAATCACTCTTTGACGCGATATTAGCAACAATTTTACTGCCAAATGATAATTCGATCCATTATTCTATAGAATTCCGGCATGATTTTGCTAAATATGTACCCGGACGGCTATTTAAATTGAGTTAATTTCAACCTAATCAACTCCCCTCTTATGAACAAAAGTATCCTTATCATAGATGATGATATGGATCTGTGCACCTTGCTTGGCAGGTTCCTGACAAGAAAAGGATTTGAAACAGATGCAGCTCATACCGGCGCAAAAGGGATTGCGAAATTCAACGAAAAAAAATACGATGCAGTTATCTGCGATTACAGGCTTGGCGATATGGATGGCAAGGATGTAATTGCGGCCCTGCGCAAACAGGATCCGAATGTGGGTCTCCTGGTAATCACCGGCTATTCTGACATCAAGACAGCCGTAGAAGTGATCAAGCTGGGAGCATTCGATTATATCACCAAGCCATTGATCCCGGATGAGGTGGTAAGTATCCTCAATAAATTATTACAGACACCTGCCAGTGAACTGGCAGATAGAAGAATAAGGCCCGTGGCAGAAGGCGGAGCTTCTTCCCGTGCCAGCAAAGGCGCGAATGAAAACAGCGATTTCTACCAGGGTAAATCTCCTTCGTCAAGAGCACTTCATGAGCAGGTGAATATTGTGGCAGCCACCAATTACAGTATCATTTTATATGGCGAAAGTGGTTCGGGTAAGGAGATCATCGCCCGTACAATTCACCAGATGAGCAGCCGGAAGGATAAACCTTTCGTGGCCATGGATTGTGGTACGCTGTCAAAAGAGCTTGCCGGAAGTGAATTGTTTGGTCATGTGAAAGGAGCTTTTACCGGTGCGCTGCAGGATAAGGAAGGACATTTTGAATTAGCTGATGGCGGCACTCTTTTCCTTGATGAAGTAGGAAACCTGGGAATAGAAGTACAGGCTACGTTACTACGTGTGATACAGGAACGGAAATTCAAACGTGTTGGCGGCAATAAAGAAAAAGAAGTGGATGTACGGATCATTGTTGCATCGAATGAGAATCTGAGAGATGCTTACCGCAAAGGTAAATTCAGGGAGGATCTTTATCATCGTTTCAATGAATTCTCGATCAACCTTCCACCATTGAGAAGTCGGAAGGAAGATATTCCTGCTTTCGCTAAATTCTTTTTGGAAAAATCGACAGCGGAATTAGGTAAGGATGTTACCGAATTTGAAGATGATGTAATGGAAGCCTTCTTACAATACGAATGGCCGGGCAACCTGCGTGAGTTCAGGAACGTGATCAGAAGAGCAGTGTTGTTAACAGAACCCGGCAAGAAAATAGCGCTGAGTACGCTTCCCTGGGAGATCAACAACAAAACATCTTTTGCACCGCCTTCTTCTATGCAACAGGAGCCCGTGACGCAGCCAGAGCATACAGAAACCTTTGCTTTACCTGAACTGAAAGAAGGAGAACTGAGAACGAAAAACCAGTTGAAGGATGCTGCGGGCAAAGCAGAATTCGAGACGATCATGTCAGTGCTGAAGATGGTCAATTTTAATAAAAAGAAAGCTGCCGAGTTATTAAAAATCGACAGGAAGACGTTGTATAATAAAATCAAGAATTATCAATCTTCTTCCAGCTGATCCCGGTAGCTGAATAATAATACCTGCCGATAAGCCTGTTTGCTCATCATTGGATGGTTCTTCCTGGTTCCATCCAATGATAACCCCAAACTGTCATTCTCAAACGGGTAATATTAATACACAGGCTTGTGCAAAGAATTCCACACAATCAGTAACAGAAAGCTGACAATACTAAAGAATCAGTAAGTCTTTCTTTCATATACAAAACATTTTTATTTAGCGAGCCGCCCCCTGTACCTCGGGATGCCACCGGTACTACCTGTTCAAACAGGCACTGTTATATAACACTTGCTGTAATGATCGCTGATTAAGGAATTAATAAAAGAATGAGTTATCCCCATTTTATTCAATACTGGCACAATCTTCCATCTCTGATACCTAAGAAAGCAGGAATTATGAAAATTATTCTCTTTTTAGCAGCAGTATATTCTCTTATCATAAATCAATGCCAGCAAAAATCAACTTCTGTTCGGAGGCCCGCTTCCTATGTATCCCCGGCCGTTTATACCGATAGTATGGCTGAAACTACAAGGGCCGGGCATAAAAAAGCGGCTACTGCAGGTAACCGCCTGGCCTCACCCCTTCAATACACGATGTTCAGCGCTGCTGTTTTTAAAGACTAGTCAGGACGCTTTTCCTTTATTCGCCGACACACTTTCAATCAGCCCTTTTATTTCTGCGGGCTCTTTTTTCATTTTATCAGCCAGCCGCTGGATCAGCTCTTTTTCTTTTCCCGGGGAAAAAGCAAGGTCCTCATCGGTCAGGTTTACATTGATCTCCTTTAATTTTTCTTTTACTTCTTCCCAGGGCGCCTGTAAGTTCAGTGAAGATTGTTCCATAATGATTTTTAGTATCAGAGACAATATTCAGGCCGGTTAACGGTGAAATAAGAATCAACAAAAAGCCCCGTCGTATGACGGGGCTTTTTGTTGAAAACATGATATCTGTTCTTATTTCTTTGTAATATACTTTCCCAGTTCAGTGGGTGGCACTGCACCCGGAACGACATTGCTGACGGGCTTGGTTGATTTAAGAAAAGCGAATATGGCTTTTACATCTTCATCTTTTATATTGATAAAATTGCGCCACGGCATCGGGGGTAATAATTCACGACCTTCCGGCATTCCTTTGAATTTTCCTTTGGTCAGGGCTGTCTTGAACTGCTCTTCCGACCAATTGCCGATACCTGTTTCATCGGAAGTAAGGTTGGCGGAAAAAGAAATACCCCATGGTCCTACCATCGAAGTAGCTGTCATATTGAATAATGCATAATTTTTGGATGTTGGTCCGTCGAAATTAGCTACCGGTATATAAGAAGGATGGCCGGATAACATGCGATCCATGTCAGGAGCTGGTCCCTGCGGTGTCATCTTCAACGGCGTGTGACAGTCGTTACATCCCATGGTAGTTACGAGGTATTGTCCTCTTTTAACCAGGCTGTCGTTACTGATTGGCGCGTCTGCTACCGGTTGCGCTTCTGTGTTAGTGACTTTGACTTCGGGCTGGCTACAGGAGAATGTAAGTGTGATAGCCGCTATCGCTACCGTAGCGATGATGATCATTTTTTTCATAATTATACTTTTATAGTTTCAGTTGTTAGAGATGAATAGATCAGGCGACTGCTTTTTCAGTCATGATGTTTTCTTGAATCAATTTCCAGCGGGTCACAGGAAGTTCGTTTTCGGCGGTCGCGGTCAAAGCCTGTAGCACAAAAGGAGGTGCATTTTTTTGTACCTCTTTCAGCCAGGCGATGATTTCGTTGTTGCTCAAACCGCGCATCATCCATTTACCGGCAAACGCCATTGATTCCGGCGATTGCTTGGACAAAATAGTTTGCGTGAGTTGCTGCAATTCTTCATCACTATAATATCTCCACAACAAGCGATTCAGCACTTTTTCTTCTTTCGCCATATGATTAAGGTTAAATATAAGAAATTCTGTATATGCAACATTAATAGCAACACCTGTTTGCCGGCGGGTTTCGCTGGCTTCGCTATGGAGGAATACAAAAACCAGTTCTTTCAGGCGTTGGGCGAGTTCATGATCTTTGTCATGTTCTTCTTCGAAAACATTTACCACGGCGGGCTCATAAGGGGCCAGGGCGGGCAGTACGAGTGAATCTTCGGTATCGGCATGTTTATCAAAAACATCGATTACCTGTTCGATCCGGAGAAGTACATCTTTGACATCGTCCCGGCTCATAAAATCGGTTTGTTGCAGCAGCAGGGCGGTGTCGTAGAGAAGGGAACGGAGCGCCTTGTGGATCTGGTTAAACATATTGTAACGGTTCATAGAAAGAGTTTAATGATTAATGGTTGATTGATGGATCAAAGATGTCGATTCCGGTGAGGGCATGGAAGGCAGGAGTGTATGAATTGAAGAGGGCAATGAATGAGTTGAGGGGAAAGTGTCCGGAGCTTTATTTTATTCTTCCGGGTGAACCGGTCCTGATTTTCGGGGAAAAAAGCAAGGAACTCTTGTGTTTCAACAACTGGACCCGAACCTATAAGGTTGAACCTTATAGGTTCGGGCTCGCTGATTAATTTATCCGGGATTTTTAAGAAAAAGAACAATCAATGCGTTGCTTAAACAAATAATTGCAGCAATCGATCCGGGATCTTGTATCTCGCAGGGGGCTCCGATGGAGCCGGGATCGTAGCCCTGGAACAAGTCTATAAACAGGATGCTCCTGCGGAGCAAGATGAGCGGTAATGAAATTAAATGGTAAGGTTGAACCTTATAGGTTCGGTCTTCCTGATTAATTTATCGGGGATTTTTCAGAAAAGAAACAATCAATACGTTCTTTAAACAAATAATTGCAGCAATCGATCCGGATCATTTATTTTACAGGGCTCCAATAAAGCCAGGATTATATTTTAAGATGAGTTGCTATAAACAGGATGCTCCTGCAAAATATCTACTCTCCGCAATACCATTCATGTTTTTATCACCCTGCCTGGCTGTTGATATAATACCATTCCTCTCGGAAAAATATCCTGAATTCCGAGGAAAATATCCTGTTCAAAAAACATCCCGTTTAAATCCAGATTTTATTTTTATCACATTAAAAAATTATTGTGTAATCATGGCCAACACATTTTCTCAAATCTATCTGCAATTTGTCTTTGCTGTAAAGGGAAGACAAAGCCTTGTCCCAAAAGAAAATAAAGAAGATCTACATAAATACATAACCGGTCTTGCTCAAAATAGAAAAGCAAAAATGCTGGCCGTGCATTCCATGCCCGATCACACTCATCTCTTCGTTGGTTTTAAACCAACCATCTTAATCTGTGATTTTATAAAGGAAATCAAGGTAGAAACCAACGAATTCATAAATGGCAAAAAATGGAAAAATGGCAAATTCAATTGGCAGGAAGGTTATGGTGTCTTCTCATATTCACAATCACATATTGACAGGGTGATCAGGTATATCAATAACCAGGAAAAGCATCACTATAAAAAAACATTCAAAGAAGAATATTACGACTTTCTGAAAAAATTCAATATACCATTTGAAGATCGATTTTTATTTGATTTTGTTGAATAACCCTATCAATAATAATAAACGCAAAGAATAGAGATATTCTTTGCGTTTATTATTATTGCATTTATTTCACAATACAGCCTTTTCCTTTTTTGTCACCGGCAACAGCTTCGCGATATGAAACGCCGATAACTCATTTGGATCAAATAACCCCAATTCAGAAGACAACCTCTTTATATTTTTCTTGTACACCGGGTCGCTGATGATCTTATCAACTGCCTTGCTGATTTGTTGCGGTGTTGGCCTTTCTGTCTTTAAATTGATCCCTAATTTAAAATAGCCTATCCGGGCATTGATCTCATTTTTACCTTCATGTATCCCGGCAACCACCTGCGGCAATTCATTTTCGATACCCAGCATTACTCCCCCATAACCTCCGTTCGTGATATATACATCTACATACGGCATCACATCGCCGAAAGGAATAAAATCCTCTATGATCAGATTCTCCTGCGGAAACATCTTCCGTAATTCCTCCGTACCCGATCCGCCGGTTGTACACACCACCAGGTTATTGGTATTTTTATAGGCTTCCAATGCAGGTACTAATAATTTATTGATATCCTTCTCCACCGTTCCCTGTGTAACTAAAAACACCCGTTCAAATTCATTCAATCGTTTATCAAACCAGGGCGCCTTATTCCCCGGTGAAGAATAGGGAAGCAACGCTCCTATAAAATGTATATGACTGCTCATATCACTGCGCTGGTATTCAAAACCAGGAGAGCCGATC
This sequence comes from uncultured Bacteroidota bacterium, assembly GCA_946479615.1. The sequence goes on from CAMLGR010000010.1 coordinate 21,204, forward strand.
TGTAACAATACATTGGATTTCCGCACCAGCATATTAAATACACTTTCTCCCTGGTGAGGGATTTTATATTCCGCAAATACTTTATACATGACCTGATTAGGTTCCCTGAAAATAATAAGGTCAGAAATTTTTCGCAGCAATGCCTGTTTGATCTTTCCCAAAAAACTATGCGATGGTTCCATACCCAAGCCCACCGGCGGCAGGTCCTTGGATGTTTCTGTCAGCGGCAATACACCGATCGTTACCACCGGAATTTTCATCAATTCTTTTACAAAAGGAATACCTGTAAACGCACAATCGGCTACCATTAGTTCAAACGGAAATTCGCGATACAAATCCTGGATATCTTCATAATATTCCGGAGAACGAAGAATAAATGCATGCACAATATCAAATTTTAATTTGCTGATCTGCGATTTCTTCTTCGCCCGGTCCGGGAACAACTCATCAAAATTATTGCTATCTACTTCCAGCGCCTTTTTGAACGGATACTGTTTGATCTGCAGTTTCTCCAGCTTCGCAGTATATGTCCTCGATGAATACCATCTTACATCGGCGCCTAATTCTTTTAAATAAACCGCCAATCCTGTAAGAGGATTAAAATGACCATCGGCCGGGAAGTTGGCAAAAAGAATTTTCTTTCCTGCCAGTTGTTGTTTGACCTGATACATATCAGGTGATAATTTCTTTTCCATATTTTTTATTTGATAGAATATTATAACCCGGTTGTTCTTTCCCGGTATCCTGTTACGAAATTTGATCATCCGGTTTTTTTTTCAAACCCCTACTGAAATGATATGACACAAGCAGCGAATGAATTGATGATTGGGGGAACACGGCCGGCCGGCAAGCTGTTTTACCGACCCTTTTTTTTGCTCACGGTCACAGCCAGCCCTGTATCATCAAAAGCGGTGAGTATCATTAATAAGCAATGAAACCCTGCCGGCAACCGGTTTCGTTGTATGAATTGAGGAAAACAATGAATGAATTGTAAAATACCCTGTATGGTCATTTACCAAATACTGGCATCCTGTGTTACATTTGATACTTCATGCATCGTCTCCGCTATTGCATATTATTATTGCTTTTATATCCCTGCCGGTCGATGGCCCAGCCATCGCCGCAATATATTTTTTCACATCTCGATACCCGCAGTGGCCTCCTGTCCGAAGAAATAACAAGCGTCTGCCAGGATAAGAAAGGATATATCTGGGTGGCCAGTATCAGTGGACTACAACGTTATGATGGCAATCGTTTTATCACTTTCCGGCACAACGACCATGATCCGAAAAGCATTGCCAATGATTTTGTACTAAGCATTTTCCAGGGAGACGATGAGAAATTATGGATCTTATTTGCCGAAAGTAAAATAGGTTATATCGATGAGCGGGATCTGAGTTTTCACGAAGTGCCATTCCGGCTCAATGTAAAGGACTGGCAATTCATCCAGATAGGAATACAGAAAGATCTATCCGGCAATATTATACTGGGCGCACGTGCACCCGGAGCTGTTTATGTATATGATAATAAAACGAATCAATTCACCAGGAAGAATGTTCCGTTACAGATCCCCATGAATTGGACCCCTATATCGATCACCCAAGACAAAGAGGATCACAATTACTGGATCGCCTGCGATTCAGGCCTGGCAAAATACAACCCCACCACTAAAACACTTTCGTATCCAGGTCATAACGCAGACAAGGATGAGATCATAGAGGCATTCGCCGGTTACGGCAGCCTGGCGCACCCTTATCTCGATGGTTCAGGAAGATTCTGGATCGTATCCTGGCCACCCAAAGGACCCGGGCCTTTCCTGTTTACCTATGATACGAAAACCAAAAAAATCAAAGAATGGGAACGCGAACTTTTCCCCTTGCTCCAGTATAAATATCACGAGATCCATTTTTTGAAGGAACAGGATGATGGCACCATCTGGCTAACAGGTATGAATATATTTGCCAGGCTCTCTAAAGGTTCCGATAAGTTTGAAGCAATTCCCAATGTCAGCACCGATGAGTTCAGTATACGCTTTGACCTGGTCAGGAATATATTTGAAGACAAGGAAATGAATATCTGGGTCAGTACCGATAAAGGATTGTATTGGTTCAATCCTTCCGCCCAGATGTTCCAGGTGATCAAAAACCGAAGGGCCGATCGCCCCGATACCGTCTATACTCCCGACGTAAGCGATATCCTTCAAACAAAAAGAGGCGAAATATTGATCAATACCTGGGGCAACGGCATGTTCAGTTATGACAACAATCTGAATCCTGTCAATATACCCTATGTCAATGATGGAGTTAAAAAGGATGAAACACTTAACTGGTGTATACATCAGCGCCCCAATGGCGATATCTGGAGAGGCAGCCAGGATGGAACAATATTCCTGACAAAAGCAGGTTCAAACATTACCACTTCATTCCGCGATTCAATTTTTGAACAAAGTACTGTCCGACAGATCACAGAAGATAAAAAAGGGAACCTGTGGCTCGCCACCAACAGGGGTTTAATAGTGAAATGGGATGCTGTCACTGCCAGGTTTACGGTACTGCACCGGTTAAACAGTACCATCTTCCGTCTATACACCGATAAACGCGGTGATATCTGGGCCTGCACTGCCAATATCGGCGCTATTCATTTCAATCCTGTTACCGGCGCCATTATAGGAAGATATACAGCCGATGCGCCAACCGGAAAAAAGCTGATGACGTACAGGGCCGAAGATATTGCGCAATACAATGATAGCATCTATATGATCGCAAGCGCCGGCCTGAATATCCTGAATATCAAAACCGGGAATATCACATTCCTGACATCCGAAGGTGGATTGCCTTCCAATTCCGTTAATAATATTGTTATTGATAAAAAAGGATTTGCATGGATCACAACTACCAGCCGTCTTTGCCGCTATGGCCTGAAAGATTCCGCCATCAGTATTTTTAATGAAGAGGATGGTATACCAACCGGCAACTTTAATGTAGGCTCTTCCACCACGCTGAATGATGGCCGTCTTGCTTTTGGCCGCGCTCATGATTTTATTGTTTTTGATCCCGACCCGGTCGAGACAGACAATATGCAGGCGCCGGGTGTGGAGATCACCGGGTTTTCATTGATGAATACGCCACTGCCGCTGGATTCTTTACAAAGACAAAAAGTTATTCAACTACGGTACAATGAAAATTCCATAAGTATCGAATACTCCACGCTTACATATCACAACCACTTTTCTCTTACCTATATGATGGAGGGATTGGATAAGGAATGGATCACCGACAATGGTTCCCGCCAGGCGATTTATAATTACCTGCCACCCGGCGATTATGTTTTTAAGGTCAAACAATCCAATAGTCCTGTCAATGCACCTGTGATCGCCACACTCAAAATATCGGTACGCGCTCCTTTCTGGAAATCCTGGTGGTTTTATTGCCTCCTGGCGCTGATAGCAGCCGGGCTTATTTACTGGGAAGATAAAGAACGGATCCGTCGCAAAGGCACCGTTCAAAAGATGCGGAGTGATATTGCCGGCAATTTGCATGAAGAAGTCAATATCACGCTTAATAATATCAATGTATTAAGCGAGATTGCCCGTATCAAGGCAGACAAGGATATTGAGCAATCCAAAACTTATATTACCGAGATACATGAGAAGAGCCATGATATGATCATTGCTATGGACGATATGTTATGGAGCATCGATCCGAATAATGATAATATGAGTAAAACCATCGACCGGATCAAGGAATTTGCCGATGCGCTCCGTTCCCGGCATCATGTAGTGATCAATTTACAGGCCGATGCAAAAGTAGCTTCGCTGAAAGCCGATATGAAAACGCGTCACGAAGTAATGATCATTTACAAGCTTGCGCTTCGGTTGCTGGTAGAAGAAATGATCTCGCCGCAAACCAGCATTCAACTCGATCTGCACCGCGCCCAGTTGCAATTTAATATATTCGCCCACTATAAAAAATTACCTGAAAATAATAACCGCGCGATCCAGATGATCGCAGAGATGAAAGAAAGAGCCACCTCCATCGGGGCTTTACTGGAAATTCAATCCGATGAAAAAGGAACGGCGGTGATCCTGGCGGTGAAAACTTAACAAAGAATATCAAATGAAGAAGGAAATGTAAAACCGAAAAATATAAGATGTAGAATGTAAAAGGAGTGATCGATAATCGATCACTCCTTTTACATTCTACATCTTTCGGTTCTATATTTTACATTTATTTACCCATCCACTTCTTAAAATCCGTCACCTTCTCCCGGCTGACCAGCGCTTCTTTGTCCACCGTCGGCTTTAACTGCAGGATAAGACGATTGCCAAAGTAATCGTCGATCTTATCGATGCTGTTCACCGAAACATAAAATGAACGGCTGATACGGAAGTATTGAGCAGGATCGAGCATATCCTGTAATTCATCCATGGTATAATCAACTACGAATTTCCGATTATCATTTGTCTTAAAGAAGTTAAGGCGACCATCACTAAAGAAGTAAGCGATCTCGTCTATCTCCACACTCACCAGTTTCTGCGCATGTTTTACCAGGAAACGTTTCCGGTAATCTTTTGGTTGCAGCTTACGTTGCAATTCTTTTACCAGTGAATCGAGGTTCACATCTTTGTTCTCCCCGTTGGTATCACCGGCGCCATACGCTTGTTTTATTTTCTTGAACTTGGCCAAAGCTGCCTGTAATTCCTCTTTCTGTACCGGTTTCAGCAGGTAATCGATACTATTGATCTTAAATGCTTTCAACGCATACTCATCGTAGGAAGTGGTAAAGATCACGGGGCTTTTTATTTCCACGAGATTAAATATCTCGAAGCTCTGCCCATCAGCCAGTTCAATATCCATCAGGATAAGATCGGGCTGTGGATTTTGCTGAATCCATTCTACCGTGCTTTTGATACTATCTGTGATTCCGGTTATTTCGGCTTCACTATCAACAGAGGCCAGTGTTTTCTGTATTTTCTTTACAGCCAGATCCTCATCTTCTACGATTAGTATTTTCATCAGTTACTTTTTAGTTGTTTACCTTCAATAACACCGGGTTCGCCGGCATTCTCATGTGTTTATTTTTTAATAGTCTCTTCCTTGTTATCATTCCATACCAGGGGCAATACCACCATGAAATTATCTTTCCCTTCCACAATCTGGAAACCTTTCTGCTTCATCAGGCTATATTTCGCCTGGATATTCGTTAACCCGATCCTGGTAGAAGCTTTTACCAATTGCTTACGCTGGAGATTGTTATTAACGACCATTTTGTTTCCGGCCGCCGTGAATATTTCTATGACCAGCGGTTGCAACCGGGAAACAATATTATGTTTTACTGCATTCTCTACCAGCAATTGCAAACTCAACGAAGGCAACAGGTATGGATAATAGCGTTTATCGATATCCATATTCAGCTGCAATCCGCTTCCATATCTTGTCCGTAACAATTTATAATAGGATTGAATGAATTTTATCTCCTTTTCAACTGTACTTACCCCATCCTCGTTACTCTTCAATAAATACCGGTATACATTGCTCAGTTCATCAAGAAATTTTTCCGCTTCCTTTTTATCTTCCTGTATCAATGATGATAAGGTATTAAAACAATTAAATAAAAAATGCGGGTTGATCTGGCTCTTTAAGGTTTCAAATTCCTGCTCCATGTTCATCTGTTCCAGCAATTCCCGTTCACTCAGGCTTTCCTTGTATTTGTCCAGCAAGTATAATACTTCCCAAAGAGTTACAAAAAGAAAATTGACACAAAGACCAACAACATATCCCCACTTCAGGTCATCCATTTTCAACTGATATCCGAATATATGAAACCAGTCATACACATAAAAGATAGCCAGTACCGACGGCGTCATCACAAGGATATTAGCGAGAAATTTATAAACGATTCTTATAAAAGTATGTTTCAGTTCAGGGAATTTCCGGTGAATCAGGGCTTCATACTGTACATGGCTGAACCAGGACAGGATTCCGATGCAATAGAGTAATGCAGAAGAAAAAACCAATATCCTCCATTCCTTTAGCGACCGATCGCCGTATATGATCTGGTTTAGCACCAATGCAATAATTGGCATCGACAAGACGAAACTAAAAATCTGCACTTTATTCGGCTTCGCTATTCTCATACAACTGCCTCCTCTTTTTTAATCAATGGCAATAATACCATGCGGTGCGTAGCTGTTTCATATACTTCGACTTCAGGTTTGAACAATAATTTGTACTTGCTTACCAGGTTATCCAGCGCTTCTTCATAATCCATGATATCTTTTACCGGTTTAGGTTGCAGGGTATTTTTAATGACAAGCGCGCTTTTATTGTTAGTATAGATCTCGATGATCATCGGGTTGCTTTTACTGAAGGCATTCCGGTAAATGATATTATCCAATACTACCTGCAGGCTCAATGGAGGGATCATTTTTGTTTTATCGATATCATTCACCCTTATACTCACATCCAATGCCGTTCCAAACCGTGTTTTATTAAGATAGAGATAGGATTGAATGAATTTCAGCTCTTCCTCCAGGCTTACCAGTTGTTCATCATCACCTTTCAGCAGGTAACGATACACGCGAGTTATCTCGTCGAGGAACAGTTCCGCTTCCTTTTCGTCTTCTTGTATCAATGAGGATAAGGTATTAAAACAGTTAAACAAAAAATGCGGGTTGATCTGTCTTTTCAAACCAAGCAAGCGGCTGCGGTGATAAGCACTTTGCAGGCGGCCCGTTTCCGTCACCGAGATCTTCCATTTTTCCCAACCTGCAGCTGCTTCGTTTAAGAAAGTAAGCAAGGTACTGGCGAGACAGGCAAAACCAGTCGTCCACCATTCCATAGATCTCCTGGCCTCACATTCTACCCAGTTGATATTTTCATAGACGAAATAAAGACCCTGCAACATCAGCAGGTTCATTACGTAAAACAAGGGCAGCATGACACCGATGCGTTTGAATAGCTGGCTGTCTTCCGGCAGGCGTCGTTTTATTATGGTTGCCACCACGCCAAAGATGGCATAGATAAAAGCAAAGTATAAAATGGATATCCCGAAACTTTGCAGAAAGATTTTCAAAGAACTGAAAATACAGCTACCAAATATCAATAAGTTGATAAGGATGGTATAGGGTAACATGAACCATAAAAAGATCATCGGCTCTTTACTGCTGTATCTCTTAATTTGCATTACTACAAATTAACACAATTTTAGAAGGCCGGCCGGCACCTGCGTACCATTTGCAATTTTTCCGGATGAATTGAGGAAAACGATGTATGAAATGCGCATATCTCTCTCACTAACCTTTATTTTACACTGATTTCCAATCAATTAAGGCTCTATTTTTGTAACTGCTATTTATTGGATCTTAAACTGACATCAGACTGTTTTACTACAATTGATCTGCATTACCTGTTATTTCTTTGCCGTATCCAAATGCGATGGTTGTTCAAACATCACTTCCCATTCATTGTAACAAGCGCCTTTCGATTTCTTATAATTCTTTGCACCCACATACACCGCAGATAAACCCAGCAGCACCAGCGCTATTACCTGTAACGTCTTTTTCATATCATTTTATTTCCGGTTATAATTCTTTCAGCCATTGCTTTGCAAATGCAGTAGTAACCGTACAGACTTCTTTACCTGCCCGAAAGATCATTTTCCAGTCATTATTCTTTGCTTCGTAGGCAGGGTTCACAAATTTCTTTTTACCATTCTTATCTACCAGTTCTGCCGTAAAATCTACAGTAGAAGCGATGGCCAAATATTTTTCCAGCCTTGTTTTTACCAGTTGGCTGTAATCTCCGGGATATTTATTTTCCCATTCGGTCATATCTTCTTTATAGCTTCTTTCATCACTTTCCTTTTTATATACTTCATCCTGGTAAAATAATTCGATCATGGAACTGTTTGGATCCTGGTATTCTTTCAGGTTATTCTGGTGCATTTCCAATACTCCTGCCATGATCTTTTTCATATCCGCATTGCTCGTTTTGATAACATCTTCTGTTTCTTTGATCGCCTTTTTTGTTTCGTCGATCTTTTCCTTCCGTATATCTTCTTTTGTTTTTACGCTAACTACAGGAGCAACGGGTTTTGAATTGATTCTTGCCTTTTCATATTCTGTTTTGAACGCATTGCTGCTCATATACTTTTTGGTATACTCCAGCAGGTCGGTTGCTACTGCGGCTCTGTCGCCTGCTGCAATATTCTTTGCATTACGGATACTGTAATAGTCAACATAGTTATTAAGAAAACTATTTTTGATCTTCTCCGTTCCCTGCAATTCGGATATACCCAGTTGTTTCCAGATATCGGCAGGCAAACGGCGGGAGACAGTAAAAGAAAAAAGCAATACGCTGATGATGGCCAGCAAGACTACATTGATACAAACCCGCAGCCAGGTTCTATGAGATCTCTTTTTCATAAATAAGGTCATGGTTAATGATTTTTAAAGTGTAAAGATGACCCGGCGGAAAGCGGAAAGAAACACCAGTCTGCATGAACTGGCGGAGAGGCTGTATGAATTGCCGGAAAGGTTTTGGGTTATAGGTGAAAAATGATGAGTTATGAATGAAGAATTATTCCTCATTAATAATTCTTCGCTCATCATTAAAAAGTCTAACACCACACGCCTTACTCCTTTAAAAACACCTCCCTTATTGCTTTTGCATACAGATTCACCTGTTTCCGGCAGTAGTGTCGCGCGTAGGGGTCTGTATAATCGGAAGGTCGTTTGTATCCCGGAAATTCGATAGTTAATAGCCTGATTGCAGGGCGGCCATTCACGGGATCATCAACGGCAGTAGACGCCCAGCTTCCCAATGAAACTCCATAGCCCCTGTTACCCGGCAACCTGGAACCGAGCAGGTTTCGTTTCTGCCATTTACCGGCTTCGGCAACAGGCGGATCGCAATAATATAAGGAAGTGGGCCTTTTATTCAATTGATTACCGGGTGTGCTTCCGCCATTCTTTTCAATATGCATCGCGATAGAAATTGCCAAACAGCTATCGCTTGCATATTCCAGCGCCTCACCCTTCGCTGTCGTACGGGGATCAGCATAAATACCAGCAAGACCGGGCACCCTGATCGCATGAAGATTCACGATCCGTTGAGGTTTGAATTCCTGTATCATTTTCAGCAATAACTGGTTTTCTTTTTCAATGGCGCGACCTGCAAAATCAACCGGCTTATCATCGTCGAAAGCAGTGCCCAATGCAGGCATCTGGCGGTTTGGATCAGCCGATTCCGTATGAGAATAACGGCCCACATTATTCGTGCTTCCTATCGAGGACGGATTGGAAATTGCATGACCCGCATTGTCCGGGAATAAACAGGGAATAACAACAACAGAATAATCATTATCGCCTGTTGCCGCCAACTGGTCCAGCAATACACGTGCTACTTCAATAGCTGATAATTCAGATCCATGCACACCTCCGATCACCATTGCTCTTCCCGTGCCGGCACCGGGAAAATAATAGGCCTCGATAGGATGACCATTTTTGGAAAAACCTGCAATTCCTTTAATGGCCACCGGGCTTTTCATAGCAACGCTGACAGTAAAAGGGGACATCGTACGGATTGATTTCATCCCTTCTTCACGGGTAACAGGCGCAGGTTTACTATCAGCTGAAAATGATACTGCATAGGTTAACAACAGCAATACGATCCCCACCGGCATCGCCAGCTTTCTCCACATACTTTTCATACGACACTATTCTTATTGTTTGATAAATTCTACTCTCCTGTTCTGGCTTTTTCCTTCTTTGGTCTTGTTATCTGCTACCGGCGCTGATTCACCTTTTCCATCGGTTTCCATCTTTGCTTCATCAATACCGAATTCAGTAGCCAGTGCCGTTTTCACCGCAGCCGCTCTCTTTTTGGATAATTCCAGGTTGGCTGCATCCGTGCCATCGCTATCCGTATGCCCAACGATCTTCACTTTGATGCCTTCATTCTTTTTCAATACATCGGCAATCTCTTTCAACACACCATAACTTTCCGGCTTGATAGCGGCTGAATTAACGCTGAATAAGATGCCCGTAGTAGAGAATGTCCCTTCTTCCACGAGTTTATGCCTGGCATCCGGTTTACCTGTTGCAAGTTTGATATTACTTATATAGATGGCATATTGCGCATCGCTGTAATTCGTATTCCCGATCTCGAATAGCAATTGATTCATTACATAATTCAGGGGAATACCTTTCGGCACATCGAACAATTTTTCCTCGTTGATCCATAACCTGAAACGCTCCTTCTGCACCTGTATGGCAACATGTATAGGCTGGCCATACCATTGTTCCAGCGCACTAAAAGGCTTGACCTCGCTATGGAAATAATCCTTGTCATCCAGCCAGGCATTTACTTTTACTTTGGAGGATTTGAATTCACCGGGATAGATGGTAGCAACAGTAGCGCTGTATTTCTTATAGCCTTTCAGAAAGCTGTTACCGGTCGTGTTCTCCTCTTTGGTTGAAAACAGGCCCACACGGAACTCGGGATACATCCAGCCATTATTTTTTAATTGCATGATAACATCAAATTCGGCTGAATAACTATCGGTAAACCCTTTCTGATTGCTCGTGAGATATACAAACGGGCTATGAACGCGTAACCACTGACCGGGAAATTTATCCAGTGTCACCACTTCCCCTGTACCATTGGTATTCCAGCCTATGGGCAATTCCGCCAGTGATTCCTGCTCGAAATTGTCGAAGTAGACAATTTTTTCGCCAGGCACGAAATCATACCGGGAAAAACTTTTTAAAGAAGATTCCTTTACGGTATCTGTTACAGGCTCCTGCCCGGTTTCTGCTGTTTCTTTCTCTGGTTGTTCCTGGGTAGATTTCCCTTCTGCTTTATCGAGTGCCTTATCAATAGCGGCATCTGTTTTTTTATCGATGCGCTGGTTGGTTTTACTTTTCACTTTATTCATGATATTGCCAAACTGCGCGTGTGAAGATGAAGTGGCGGCAACAAGAATAAAAGCAATAAAAAATATTCTTTTCATACTATAAGGTTTAATGGTCGATGGCTTGATTTAGTGTGCGGGCACAAAATTGCTGTCGATAAATACTCTTATCAATTCCTCTATGCATGAAATGGAGTAAGCGCCGGATGAATTGTACATAAAAAAACTCCCGTCAAAAAATGACAGGAGTTTTCAGACAAAAAATAGACAGCAATTAAAATTTAACCACTTCCCAGAAAGCGCGCTTTGGTTTCATCTCTTTATCAAATAATAATGGATAATCTTTTCTTCCGGGTACCGGGAAATTATCCAGCCAGGTATAGCGGTCAGAAACATTCCAGAAGGTAACACTGGTTAATGTCCCTTTATATTTTCTGAATAAACGGAATATCATTTTATATTCATCTACCTGCTTTTGTTCCAATTCTGCTGTATACGCAGAATTCGCGTCTTCCGGCCTTCTTTCCCGGCGGCTATGTTCCTTTGGATACACAGACAGATCCAATTCTGTTATCTGTACCTGCACACCAAGTGTAGCAAACATGGCAATAGTAGAATCGAGCCGTTCTTCGGATGGTTCATAAATGGACCAATGCGCCTGCAATCCTACTCCATGAATAGGAACGCCGGCATCTTTCAGGCTTTTCACCAGTTTATAAATCTTATCTCTTTTGGAAATATTGATCTCGTTATAATCATTATAAAAAAGCAGGGCATTGGGATCAGCCGCATGTGCATATTCAAAGGCTTTGGCAATAAATTCTTCCCCGCAGATCTGGTACCATTGCGAATTACGCAGGTATTCATCTGGATTATCGGAGATCGCTTCATTCACCACATCCCAGGCATAGATACTGCCTTTGTATCGCGAAACAACGGTAGTAATATGATCCTTTAACCGGTGCAGCAATACTTCCTTGCTTACTGTTTTGGCTGTGCCATCAGAGGAATCGGTAAACATCCATCGGGGCGCCTGGTTATGCCAGCAAAGATTATGTCCGCGTACCCGTATATGATTCCGTTGCGCAAATGCAATGATCGAATCAGCATCTCTCCAGTTATATTGATTTTCCCGCGGATGTATTGGACCCATCTTCATAGCATTCTCCGGTGTAATGCTGTTGAATTGCCGCAGGATCAGGTTACTCTCATCTTCTCTTCTCAATCCCTGCGGAGAAACAGCTACTCCTACCGTGAAATAATTTTTATAGTAATCTTTTAGTCCTTTGGTGCTGTCTATGGTTTTATTGCCAGCAGTTCCGGTACTATTCTTAGAGCCTGAACAGCAAACCAGTATTAAAGATATTGTTGAAATAAAAAGCACCCACAAGACCCGGTTAAACTTCTTCATATGCAAAATGAGTTTACTGATAATGATTAGCAATACTAAGTCATGCCGGAATAATTACCGACGGGGGATAAAAAAAACCCTATATTTTTTCCTGGAAAACAGAAAGTCTTTGCAGCAAATATTTTAGATTTATAGAATGAAACACCTCCTTCTTTCAGCCGCTCTTTTAACAGCTACTATAGCGAAATCACAAACAACTGTTGTACATGACGCTCCTGTAGTATCGGATGTCTATGTATGGAATACCCTTCCGGTTGAAAAGAAAGCCACTTCCGAAAGAAGACAGATCCTGGAAGGCAGTGGCCCTGTTCTTTCTAATTTCGAGATTCATGCCACTACTATCGACCCCGGAACAGCTCCTCACGCACCTCACCAGCATCCTGAAGAGGAGTTATTCATCATCAAGGAAGGAACGTTGACGGTTACCATTAATGGTAAGAGCCAGGTATTAGGCGCCGGCAGTATAGCGGTAGCTATGCCGGGTGAAATACACGGCGTTGTTAATTCCGGTAAAACAAAAGCGACTTATTATGTGATCAAATACAAATCCCGTGATAGTGTACAACCTGAACGTGCGCGCGCTGCCGGTGGTTCTTTTATGATCAACTGGAACGATATTGCTTTCACTCCACATGATAAAGGCGGCATCCGCAAATTCATAATACGGCCCACTGCCATGCTGAAACGCTTCGACATGCACGTCACTACCTTGAATGCCGGCATCAAAAGCCATGATCCGCACACACACAAAGCCGAAGAGATTGTATTAATGATTGAAGGCCATGGTGAAATGCAGATCAATGACAGCCTTAAAAAAGTATCGGCCGGTGATCTGGTTTATCTTGGCTCCAATTCTTTACATGCTATTCGCAACGACGGCGATAAGCCGTGTACGTATTATGCGTTTCAGTGGGATTAAATCAATTTAAAAATTCGATGATTGGACGATTTGGTAATTACCCATTTTCAAATCACCAAATTTCAAAATCGCATATTCATCGAACCTGATTCACCAACACTCCTATGTTTTCTATTGAGATCCTGATCTCATCGCCGGAGCGCAAGGTAAATTCAGTGCCGGGTACAATGCCCGTACCTGTCATAATGAAGCATCCATGAGGAAAGCTGCATTCCCTGAATACAAATGAAGTCAGTTCTTCCGGTGTGCGTTTCATCTGGCTGATCGCAATTTCTCCCATAAATACTTTTTCACCGTTTCTCAGGATATCAAGACTGATCATCGTAGCAGGTGATAAGGGTTCATCCGTAACATAAATACAAGGCCCTATGGCAGCACAGGCATCATAAGTTTTGGCCTGCGGGAGGTACAAAGGATTTTCTCCTTCGATACTGCGTGAACTCATATCATTACCGATCGTATAGCCAACAATTTTCCCGTAAGATGTAACGACCAGGGTCAGTTCCGGTTCCGGCACATCCCAGGTGGAATCTTTCCGGATATTTACTTTATCACCTGTACCCACCACACGGTGTGCTGTTGCTTTGAAAAAAACCTCGGGTCTTTTCGCTTCATATACACGTGCATAAAAATCACCGCCGCCTGCATCCTTTGATTCTTCCTGGCGGCCAAGTTTGCTGCGGAGATAGGTAACACCACAGGCCCACAATTCCTGGTTGCCCATAGGCTTTACAATCTCTGATGCAGGAATTTCACTGATTGATTTTACTTTATCAGAGTTGATAAGACCTTCCAGTTTACTTAATAAATTATCGTCATTGATAAGCTGATCCCAGTTCTCTATTGACGCTGAATAATGCTTATCACCATTACTGATAAATATTCCTGTCTTTGATCTGTAAAGTTTCATTCTGTTTATTATTATTCCTATGTGTAACCTATGTTTCTATGTGCCTATGTGGTGAATCTACGCCAGTGAGATATAAAATTACAACACAATTGCGTAATCTTTTACCACATAGGCACATAGAAACATAGGTTACACATAGTTAGTCCCGCATTTTAATACGAAGTATATACATATCATTGGTTACATACAAAGTCTTCTGATCTGCTGATAAAGAACAATTGGAAGCAGGATTATCAGGAATTTTAAATTTACCCAATAATTTTCCTTCGCTGCTGATAAACCAGATACCACCCGGACCCGATGCAATGACAGTACCGTTCTTATCGATCTTAAAGCCATCAGGCAACCCTTTTAGAGATTTGTCGGAACCAGCCGATGTAAAAAATATTTTTCCGTTCTTCAATGAATCTGTATCATCCACATCATAGATATACCAGTTAGGCTTCGCAGGATCGGAATTAGCGATCAGCAATTTCTTTTCACCCGGAAATAAAGCGATACCATTGGGTCTTGTGATAGAATCGAGTAACAAGATCACTTTTCCGTCAGTTCTCACTTTATAAACGCCGTTGTATGAAGTTTCCTTCTTTGGATCATCTGCCTGCTTTTCCAATCCATAAGGAGGATCGGTAAAGAATAATTCACCTTTGCTGTTATAGACTGCATCATTCGGGCTGCTGAAACGTTTGCCATCATATTTATCCGCGATCATAGTATAATCAGCTTTAGGTGCATCCAGCGGGCTGTTCATACGGCCCATTTGCCGGTCACCATCCTGGCAAAGAACAAGATTCCCATTATTATCGAGTAATAAACCATTCGACCCCATTTCGCCACCACGTTTTATAACGGTATCGGTATAGCCGGAAGGTTTGAGATAGATCTCTTTTCCTTTTTCTTCCGTCCATTTATATACCGTATTCTGAGGAACATCGGAGAATAAAAGCATATGATATTTTTCTACCCATAATGGGCCTTCACTCCAATCGAAACTATCGGCGATGATCTCTGCTTTGGCATTGGGAGAAATGATGACATCCAGGGCAGGATCGAGACGCTCGACCTCCCCGATCGTTTTAGTAGCAGCGGGTTGCTCTTGTTTTTGTTCGTTATTACAGGCGAATAGCATCCCGGAGAGTAGAAAGAGAAAGAGATATTTCATTTGGTTATCGTTTTCGTTTGTTATCGGCTTTATTCGTTTTACGAAGCGTCCCTATGGGACGCATGGGAGATAAGTCCTTTTGCATTTACCGACGAAACGTCCCTACGGGACGTTAATTATTTCTCCGACACTTCCCATTGATCTTTACCATCTCAATGCAAATCTCTTGTCACATCAGATCCCGATCCTCCCTGCAACAGATCAAGATCAGCGCCCAGGTGCGCCTGTTGCACATGATCGATATAAAATTTCACGTATCCACGCGTGGCGGCTGGTTGCGGCGCTATCCATGCCTGTTTTCTTTTTTTCAACTCCTCTTCGCTGATATCGAGATGTAATAAACGTTTTTCTACATCAAGTTCGATCATATCCCCGTCTTGTACCAACGCCAATGTGCCGCCCACTGCCGATTCCGGTGATACATGAAGAATAACCGTACCTGCTGCAGTGCCGCTCATTCTTCCATCCGATATACGGATCATATCCTTTATGCCTTTTTTCAATAATTTTTCCGGCAGGTCTACATTACCTACTTCCGGCATACCGGGATAACCGACCGGTCCTACACCTTTCAATACGATCACACAATTCTCATCGATATCCAGTGCCGGATCATCGATACGGCGATGATAATCTTCCATCGTTTCAAACACCACTGCACGGCCACGGTGCTTCATTAGCTTCTTGGAAGCAGCGGAAGGTTTGATGATAGCGCCCTGTTCGCAAAGATTTCCTTTTAATACCGCAATGCCCGATTCCGTCTGCAAAGGTTTTTCGATACTCGAAATAACATCGGCATTATAACAAGCAGGATTAATATTATTCTCCCCGATCGTTTTTCCATTTACGGTGATCATTTCTGTATGCAGGTATTTTTTCAGTTCTTTTATAACTACCGGCAGACCTCCTGCATAATAAAAATCTTCCATCAGGTATTTGCCTGAAGGTTTAAGGTTCACCAATAATGGTATTTTACTACCGATCTTATCAAAATCTTCCAGGTTCAATTCAACACCTATTCTGCCGGCAATCGCCAGGAGATGAATCAGGAAATTGGTAGAGCCGCCAATACCTGCATTGACCACGATCGAATTTTCAAAAGCCTTCCGTGTAAGTATTTTAGAAAGTCTGAGATCTTCTTTTACCATTTCTACAATTCTTCTTCCCGATAATTGTGCCATAACTTTTTTCCGCGCATCCACAGCAGGTATAGCCGCAGCGCCGGGAAGTGTAAGTCCCAATGATTCTACCATGCAGGCCATTGTGGAAGCAGTACCCATCGTCATACAATGACCCTGGCTACGGGCCACGCCCACTTCTACTTCATGTATATCTTCTTCAGTATAATTTTCGACCGATTGCTTTTCTTTCATCAACCAGTTAAAGGAACCGGAACCGATACATTCTCCGCGGAATCGTCCATTCAGCATGGGACCACCAGGTACAACGATAGTAGGAAGATCGACACTGCAAGCACCCATAACTGTAGACGGTGTTGTTTTATCACAACCCGTCAGCAACACTACCCCATCGATAGGATTGGCGCGGATCGTTTCTTCCACATCCATACTTGCGAGGTTGCGGAACAACATCGTAGTAGGACGCATGATCGTTTCTCCCAATGAAGTAACGGGGAATTCCATAGGGAAACCGCCTGCTTCCAGTACACCACGTTTCACGATCTCGGCAAAATCACGGAGATGACCATTGCAGGGAGTAAGATCTGACCAGGTATTACAAATACCAATAACAGGTCTGCCTTTAAAATAATCATCGGGGTATCCCTGATTACGCAGCCACGAGCGGTGAACAAACCCCATTTTATCTGACTTCCCAAACCAATCGTAGCTTCTTAATTTCTTTTCCATACAAAGCAGTCAGTTGACGTTGTTATTTTTTGGCAATGAACTGTGAGTTTGAGAACTGGTCGATCTGAAAACCACTTACTTTACCATTTTCTGTTTTGAAGTGCATGAACAGGTAGGAACTTGTTGAATAAAATTCTGTTTCTCCTGATGCATATAATAAATGTTTCTCCCTGCCGATATACATCACCAGTTGATTATTTTCATTTTTAATAGTAATAGCGGGACCATTAGCAACCTGGTAATCGCCTGCATACCGGTTTAATGTAGCTGCATCCAGTTTAAGAGAGGGTCGCTCGAATGCATACTGCAACCCACGCGCATAGCCTTCTCCTTTGGTACCGGAATGCCCTGTGTTTTCCAATACTCTTGTTTTCATCTGGATATTCGTATACTTACGATCAGTTAAGTATTTTACCAGTTTTTCGAAATTAGGCTCATTTACTTCCACACCACCCATACTCATATAAAGACGTGCAGGTGCTGTTACTTTTTGGGAATAATAGGCTTTCTCATATTCATAGATCGCTCCATTACCCCATTCGAAAGCCGGGCTGGAAGCTACATAACGCTGAAACAATCCCGGCTCCGTAAACAAAGCGAAGAGTGTAAACAATCCGCCAAGTGAACAACCTACGAGCGTTCTGTCATTCCTATCAGCCCTGTAATTAGATTCTATGTAAGGAAAGAGTTCAGTTTTCATGAAAGAAAGAAAAGCAGCGGCGCCACCACTTTGCGGCATCCATTTTTCATTGGTAGGGGTATAATCCCTTCCACGAAGGCTATCGGGTTTCGGATTAACTCCACCCCAGGTGACACCTACTATAATTAATTCAGGAATAAATCCATCATAATATTGCTCGCCATATAAACTCGTGAGCAAAGGAAAATCCCATTGGGAATCCATCAGGTACACCACCGGATATTTTTTGGTACTGTTTGCATAACCGGATGGCACCTGTATATGCAATTGATATTCCTGGCCGTATACAATAGTAGAAGTGATCGTTCTCAATTCCGAACCCGGTATTTCAACGCGTTTAACCTGTGCTTTTGTGATTATACATTGCAGGACAATTATTACCAACAGGATGGTTCGTTTTGTCATTACTTATTTTTTAATGCGATTTCTAATGCTTTTGTAGTAGTATAATATTTAGCAATCATATTGGGTACTTCCCAGGCAGGTATATTGCCATTCTTAAGGTACTCCAGGAATTTTTCAGTCACACGGGCAAAGTGTGATTCATGTCCTTCCCTTAATTTTTCGGAAATTACAACTTGCCAACCATTCGCAGATTTACTCAATTTTACGCCGTTGTATTTTGTACCCAATGCCCCGATTTTAGCTGCTAAAACCCTTTCAAATGCAGTGTCTTTACCTATAGGCTCTATATACAAAGCCGGTATGTTTTTTTCAGCCGCTCCCTGGCGGATGACAAGGTTGGCTTTGGTGCCGCGGAGCAGGCTGTAATGGGTATCGCCGCTTCCGTTGGGCAATTGATAGGCCCAGATCACAGATGTCTTTGCATGCACACCTTTCACTGTATAATTGATCTCGCCATTGCAGGATACTTTCAGGATGCTATCCGAAGAAATATAGGTTTTGAGGAAATCCGGGAAGCTGTCCAGTTTGGTAATGGTCTTAAATTGAGAGAGGCGGATATCGGTTGTCCAGCGTTTAGCTGTATTCACGTTGATATCTTTGGTATAATCAAGCGTTTGTTCAGGAAAGCATTCCCATTGCACGAGGTCCACAATATGTGTCATCACATCCGTTATACCTTCCCCCTGTTTGGTAACATCCATGAACCAGGCCGGTCTTGTCACTACAGCACCGCTGACATACTTGTAAAAGTTATGGATGCTTTCCATAACAACAGCCGGCTTATCGGCTGTCCCCTTTTCCAGTTCGCCGAATACTTCGGGCATGGCAGCCAGTTCACGTTGTAATATAGTAGCGATCTCATAGCGCTCGGTCATGATATCATAAAGCAATAATTTATTCTTTACTGCTGTTTCGAATGCCTGTTTCAGTAATTGAAAATCATTACTGTTGATCACCATCGGCTTATCGGCAAAAACATTGAACCCATTCTGCAGTGATTGTAAAATGTATTCGGTCTTCTTTTCATTGTTGCCCGATAACACGACTACATTTCCTTTTTTCTCTGCAATCATTTTCTGAAAAAAATCATCGCCTTTATATACTTCTTCCTTCCAGCTGGTAGGGTTGTCCGTACGGGAGTTATAACTACTGATCCTGTCAAGATGCGCCTGCAGATCGCTGCCTTCGGGTGCATACACATGTACAAGGGAATCCACATCAGGATACATTGTTTTTTGCACCAGGGCCGCATGAAAATGGCCGGGATCGAGCGTGATCAGTTGTACTTTTTTATTGGTACTATCCGGTGTTGCCGTTGCGGTTTCATTGTTGTTACAGGAAGTCATGGCTACTATGACAGAAATAAGAAGAAGATGGTTGATTTTTTTTATCATGATTATATATTAAAGACCTATGTGAATGCTATGAGAATTCACATAGGGAGCACTAAGATCGATAATTATACACTTTTAAAAATCATATTTTTTACGACGCGGGCGCGATAGCATGGCATCCGCTTCCTTATCGTTTTTAAATTTCTCTGCCTTTGGATCCCAATACAATTTCCTGTTTGTCTTCATAGCGATCTGGTGAAGCAAACAGGCACTGCAGGAGCGGTGACCGATCTCGATCGGCGATGATGGCTCCTTGCGTGATTTGATACAATCCAGCCAGTTGGCATGTTGTTCAGAGCTTTCATACAAATGGATCTCATTCGCTCCTATAACGGATTGCAATATCTTAGGGTTACTTGCATCGATTGGCTTTACTCCATCTTTATCCGCTACAGGATCGGTATCGGTTACACGATAGTTACCGCGTGTTACCCAGATCCATCCTTCCGACCCGATAAATTTCACTCCATTCGGCAATTCATTCGAAACGATCATGTGAACACCATTTTCATACATTGCTTCTGTACGGAATATGCCATGCACATCCCAAAGACCTTTATAATCCGGATCGTCAGTAGGAAAAGCGGCTTTCCCCCATACTTCGACCGGCCCTGTCAATTCTGTTCCCATACCCCAATGCGCCGTATCGATATGGTGAGCGCCCCAGCCGGTGATCATACCGGCGCCAAACTGCTCGCAACGCAACCAACCCGGCCGGCTCATGATGCCCCTGCTGGAACTATCTTTTGAATGCACCCTGTCCTCTGTATAATAAACATCCGGAGTAGCACCCAGCCATGCATCATAATTAAGGTTAGATGGTATTTCCATCTTTTCCCTGCTACCACCACCAGGATCGCCTGGCAAACCGACTTCTACTGTCTGAAGTTTACCGATACGTCCATTACGTACCAGCTCACAGGCTTTTTTGAATTGTGGCCAGGGATCGATCGAACGTTGCTGGCTGCCCATTTGTAAAATGCGTCCGCTTTTCTTTACGGCATTGGCCAATATTCTTCCTTCCTCCACTGTCAGCGAAGCTGGTTTTTGCAGGTACACATCTTTCCCTGCATTGACTGCATGTACACCCACGATCGCATGCTGGTGATCGGGCAGACTGATATGCACCGCATCGATATCCTTATTACCCAACAACTCTTTATAATCATAATATACTTTGATATCCCAATCGCCTTTCAACCCGCCATTTAATTGCGAAGCGCGGGTATAATTGGCACGAACGGCAGCAGGACCGGCATCGGCGCGGTTCTTATCCAGGTCGCAAACAGCCATGATACGCGCACCGGAATAACGGGCGATCGATGTCATATCATGAATGGTAGAGATACGACCACAACCGATAGAGGCAACATTGATCATATTGCTCGGCGCATTTTTCCCAAACACGCTGGCAGGAACAATTGAAGGAAATCCCATAATCAGCGATGTACCCAATGCAGTCTTTGCCGTATTACTGAGAAACTCCCGGCGGCTCACCGTGGATCTTTTATCATCGTTTTTCTTTTTCATATGCTTTTAGTTTTATAGTGATTCTCTTTTATAAGATATAAATTATGAGTTATGAATTAAGAATTATAAATGGGGCGTGATATGATAATCTTCTTTACGCAGGCTACATTCACTATTCACTACTCATCATTCACTTTTTCACCACCACTTTCGCCGGATGCGCAAAATACTGCCAGGCGCTTTCTGCCTTGTTCTTATCAAATTTTCCATTGAATACGACCATACGGTATTTCAACACATAGGTTTTACCAGGTTCCAGTTGCCAATCGATATCTTTTGTCGGCGCGAAATTGGCAAACATATCTCCACGTCCATTGGTATTCAATGTCCAGATGCGCATGGGTTCAGGGTGATTGTAATTAGCCGGATAAGAAAGCATAACCGCACCGCCATAATCATTATTTTCCAGTGCGCCCTGCACAATGCACCAGCGCGCTTTTGAATTATCTGTATCCTTTCTTGTTTTTCCTTCGGAAGTAAGCACTTCGCAATTATTATTATCCCAGAAACCGGTCGTACGCCAGCCAAAGCCGGCATAACGGTACGCCAGGATATGAAAAGGACTTTCTGTGGCACAGTTCAGTTTGGAAGTAATATCCATGATATAATAATCAGCACCCGGTTCGGGTTTGTATACCCTGACTGTCTGCAATTCATTCAACGCTACTTTTTCTGTACCATCCTTATGAAATACTACGTGTTCATGAAGAGCTTCGAATTCGGAAAATACAGGTCCGCTTGTTTGTGAAATGAATTTGGCAAACCGGACCGTTCCCTGGTGACCTTTGATGTTCCAGAAATCAACGGTATCTTTTTCAAACAATACATGCGTCCAGGGATTCCAGATACCATAGTGATGATAGTGATCCGGTGCCTGAATACGGGTAAGCTCCTGTCCGTGCGGCGTCCATAACGGATGAATAAAACCACTGCGGCGGTAATTGGTGTCGATACCAGCCGGTGGATACACTGTTTTATAATAATAGTTCACCAGTTTTTCATTGCCATCATGAATGGTAACAGCGCCATCTTTCGCTGTAGCGGCTACATTGGCAAATGAAGAAGGTGTTCCTTTCTGTAGTTGAAAGGTTCTTTTCTTCTGTGTATTATTTTTGGTATTGACCACCCAGTTAATGGTACGTTCACCATCCTGCCTTACCTGGAAAGGAACAGTTTGTGTTTTATTACCGGTTACTTCTACCAGTACCAGGGATGAATCGCCTAAAAAGGTGACATTATCCAAAGCAAAACTAACCGGCACTTCCAGTCCGTTAGTGGCAGCAGGAAGTTCCACTTCAAAATTCGCGATCTTCTGTGCCTGGCTTTTGTGGGTGAGCAACGCCAGGAGAGCAATTGTCAGGGGTTTGTATATTCTCATAATTATAACAGTGATTTATTTATGTAATGTTTCATCAGGACCAAAATAACTTTTCGGTGCTGCGCCGTTATTAACGACTATTTTTTGCAGGACCACACCAGGGCTAACCGCCCAGTATTTCAATATATGTTTTCCTTGTTTGCCATTCAACGTATGTGAGCTTGTTTTAATGATGATATTGGATGCTACCCAGCTTTCCCATATCCTGGTGTTGGCATCATCCTTATTGATACTGATGATCTGTGGTGTTTCATTATCAATAGAGATCGCGTACAATGATCCTTCATCATTATGAAAATTAAGAGTAGGTGAAAAATAAGCCTGCACCTTTACCGAATCCGTAGTAAAAAGATAAATTTCATATTCAAGATGAGGTGAATTGCCGCCGGGTTTGGCTACACTTGCTGATACCGGCATTGTTGTAATTGCAGACCCTGTTCTGCCATGATCCGGCAATACTTTCCAATTGATACCAGTACCGTTCACCAATCTTGTATAATGTATGGCGTCTATAGACACATATCCGCGGCCATCTTCATAAAATACATTACCTTTTACGCCCGCCGGAATGAGATCACTATTTTTAAGTGTACTTGCAGCAGGAGTAATGATATCTGCAAGTACGGAATCGGCCGGTACATATTTCACAGCCGGCATACGGTTACGCGGTGGTTGCTGCCAATAGGTATACCCGATATGCGTTTGATCCATCATGTGATTCCATTTACCATTGTGCAGCGTATTGTATTCTACCGAAATAAGAGAATCCTTTGCGTAGAGCTCTTTTACTTTATCGGCATAGATATTAGCCTGCGCGGATCGTTCTGCAGCTAATTTTTTATTCTTTGCCACATCATAATACATTTCATTCAGGTTGGCGCATGCTTTTACCGGGTGCAATACCAGTTGATAATAGGCATCCTTATATTCAGCTGGTATAGCGGCATTGATCTTTTCCGCTTTAACCAACAGGTCATTATATTCTTTCACCACTCTTTCCCATTCACCGGTTTCGAGGTTATAACTGTTTGCATCCACCAGTTCGGGTTTACGACGGCCATTGTATTTCGCATATTTGGAAATGAGATCGGCAATTTCAACCGCATATTTGCTTCCGAATTGTGATGCGCTCCACTGTTCGGTATATTTTTTCAGATCATCTGCACCAATGCGGTCCGGGTTCCAGGCATAATCCAAAAAGAAAGAAATAGGAAATTCCATCGGTTTCAGGTCACCAACATTCACGATCCAGATATTTCTCACATTGTATTCATAGGCCAGGTGCATTTGCTCCCATACACGCGGAATGGGATTTGTATTGACCCATTTATAATTACGTGGGCCGCCTACATAGTCAAAATGATAATAGATACCATACCCACCTTTACGCGGTTTATCGGTCAGGCGTGGCAGTTTGCGGATATTACCCCAGTTATCATCACATAATAATAAAGTAACATCATCCGGCACCCGCATTCCTTTATCATAATAATCCTGCACTTCTTTATACAGCGCCCACAATTGAGGAGTAGCAGCCGCAGGCTTTCCTGTCACTTCTTCAATGATCTGCCGCTGATCTTTTACAATTCGTTCAAGTAATGCCGTAGCAGTTCCCTGTGTCATCGGCTTGTCGCCATCGCCACGCATACCAACGGTAACAATGCTTTCATGCGTACCCATATTCTGAATACCTTTTCTCCAGAAATCTTTCAATACCACTTCGTTGCTGTCGTAATCCCATTTACCTGTGCCATACCTTTTCCACTCCTGTTGTGCTCTCAACATCGGTTCGTGGTGAGAAGTGCCCATGACAATGCCGTATTGATCGGCGAGCACCGGGTTTAATGTATCATCATCATTAAAAGCATTGCCCCACATAGCTGGCCAGAGATAATTCGATTTGAGACGCAGGAGGAGTTCAAACATTTTCTCATACACCTGGTGATTGACACCACCGAATTTTTCTTTTGTCCACCCGGAAAATGCCGGCGCTTCATCATTGATAAAGATGCCACGATATTTTACTTTAGGTGCATCTGTTACATTGGTGTTCGGCTTTATGTATAAAGATGATTTCTTTTTAACCGGCACATCGGCCCACCAGTACCAGGGAGAAACGCCAATTTGTTTCGACATTTCAAACACGGCATAAGCCACTCCACGTTTATCACTTCCTGTCATTACTACGGCATTGGCAATGCCTTTTGCAGGGTTGGATAATGTCGTTACCTGGTAGGCATCCCATTTACCTTTTAGTTTGCTTGTATTGATCCTGCCGGCACTGACCAGTTGTTTTACCAATGCTGACTTATCCGGCGAACCTATGATAATAAGATTTTTTGCAGCAGAAGGAATGCTATTCGTTATTTCCGGTTTTTTGCCGGTTACTGCTTCGATATCCTGTTGTAATAAAGCAGCTGCCTTATTGACAAGGAAATAATCATTGGCATCTACATAAATAACAGCGGCCTGCATAGCATCAGCAACGATAATTCCGCCGGAAGGCTTTTGTTCTGTGATAAATGTTTGAGCAAAAAGGCGGGTTGTTCCCAGCAGGATAAAAGAAAAGAAGAGAAATTTTTTGTTCATAACAGACCGTTGAATAATTATATTGTTACCTAATTATGCTTTATTGGTTGACCAGGATCTCCACGGATACACGGATCTCCCCTGCGATGTAAAAATCCGTGTATCTGTAGCAAATACTATTCTACATTCCTTTACCCACGGTTGAAACCGTGGGCCAGGTTGAATCGTGGCCCAAATCGAAATCATTTTAATTCACAGCTCTACAGAATATCAATCTGCGTTTTTAATATATTAGAACCTGTTTTTATTTTTTCATCCGGTTGCCCGCCTCCTACCGAGATCGCATAGCTCCCCGGCACCACCTTCCGCTGGTTATCGTCATTCACAAATGAAAAAGCATTGGCTCTTATCGTCAGTTCTACTTTTTTTGATTCACCCGCCTGCAGGTATATTCTTTTAAAGGCAGCCAGCGAACGGATAGGAATGTGCCCGGGTACATTCTTTGCTGCTACATATAACTGTACTACTTCATCACCAGCTACTGCACCGGTATTTTTCACCGTCACCGCTACTTTTACATCTTCACCAGCCTGGTAATGATTATTGATCAATAAATTATCGTACTGGAATTTCGTATAACTCAATCCATATCCAAAAGGATATAATACATCGCCTTTGAAAAAGCGATAGGTCTGTGTTGTTAAGTTATAATCACTGAATGAAGGCAGATCTTTTACCGAATGATAAAAAGTAACCGGCAGTTTTCCACCAGGGTTATAATCACCAAATAATACATCGGCAATTGCCTGTCCTGCTGCCTGGCCGGGATACCATGCTTCAAGAATAGCGGGAATATGATCATTCTCCCAATTGATAGAAACAGCGCTGCCATTTAATAAAACCAATACAACTGGTTTACCGGTCGCCACGATATCCTTGATAAGTTGCTCCTGTATAACAGGCAGATCAAGTGTTGTCCTGTCACCTTTATTAAATCCATCGATATCGATGTCCATTTCTTCTCCTTCCAGCCTTGCCGTCAGCCCCATGCACAAAACCACTGCATCCGCCTGTTTGGCTGCTTCGATCGCCTGCTGACGCAATGCATCTTTTGAATCATGACGTGGTTTGGCCCAAACGAATTGCACCTGCGCATCTGCATACGATTCGCCGGCCTCAATTTTAATTTTGTATTTCTTTCCTGCTTCGAGTTGTACCGGAACCGATTTCCGCAATCTTGGATCACCAAATTCATCACGGAAATGATAGCTGGTATTGGCAACAATGCTATCACCCAGGTATAAATTGACCTTGCAGGTAGTAATGATCCCTAACTGGTACATCCCGGATTCAGTGGGCGTGATCTCTCCTGTCCATCTTACTCCAAAATTATCATCATCCATATCTTTTCTCGGCGCTTTCTCATACCAGTTCGCATCGATATTGTTATCGACACCGGAAAACAATGCATTTCCTTTCAGTTCCCTGTTATTAAAATAATCAACTTTCACTCCCTGCTGATTACCGTCATGCGTCAATGCTTCTGAAGGAACCGTTTCAAAAGAAGGAATTCCTTCCGCCACTTCACATCCCTGTGCATAGATCACTTTACCAGCGCCAATCTTTTCTTTGATACCACGCAATGGTGTAACCGGATCAGAAGGAACGCCATTATAATTACCAAGTAACATCAGCCATTGATCAGCATTAGGGCCAATCACGGCTACTTTACCAATATCTTTTTTTAAGGGTAATAATGATTGTTGTTGTCCGCTGACAGGTTCATTTTTTAATAATACCATCGATTTGCGCGCCGCTTCGAGTGCCAGCGCTTTGTTTTCCTTGCTGTCGACAACGCTATAAGGGATCTGCGCATACTTTACCATTTCCGGCGGATCGAACATACCTAACCTGAAACGCGCTGTAAATAATCGTTTTACTGCTATATCCAGTTCTGCTTCGGTAATGAGTTTTTTCTGCACTGCTTCTTTCAGATGTTCATAAGTAGTGGCACATTCCAGGTCGGTTCCGGCTTTTACGGCCATTGCTGCCGCTTCTTCCGGTGTTTTTACAATTTTATGATGCTGGTAAATATCTCCGATCGCACCGCAATCAGATACAATGTAGCCATCGAAGTTCCATTCCTTGCGAAGGATGTCATTTAATAAATGATTACTGCCACAGCAGGCTTCTCCATTCAAACGATTATAGGCACACATCACGGAATAGGCTTTCCCTTCTTTCACACCCATTTCAAATTGCGGTAAATAGGTTTCGCGGAAATCCTTTTCATCGATACGCGCATCGAATGAATGACGGTCAGGCTCGGGACCGCTGTGTACCGCAAAATGTTTTACCGTAGCAATGGTTTTAAAATATTTGGGATCATTGCCCTGCAATCCCTTGATAAACTGCACCGCCAATTTTCCGGTAAGAAATGGATCCTCACCATACGTTTCCTGTCCGCGCCCCCAGCGTGGATCACGGAAGATGTTGATATTGGGCGACCAGAAGGTAAGCCCCTGGTAGATCAATCGTTTATTCTTTCTTACAAAATCATGGTGCTTGGCCCTTCCTTCATCGGATATGGCAGAAGATACCGTAAACATCATATCCTCATCCCAGGTAGAAGCGAGACCGATCGCCTGCGGAAAAACAGTAGCAATACCGGCACGTGCCACACCATGAAGACATTCATTCCACCAGTTGTATTCAGGTATTCCCAATCGTTCGATAGCAGGAGCCGCATTCATCATTTGTCCGATCTTTTCTTCCAGCGTCATTCTTCCTACGAGATCATTTACTCTTTCTTCCACAGAAAGATCAGGATTGAGGAAAGGGAATTTGTATTCCTGTTTTGATTTGCAGGAACCAATCATTACCAGGATAAAAACGGATAAAATGGATTTGGTTAAGAGGCGCATTGTTTTTTCGTTAAGAGTTATTTTAATGTTTATCAACAATGTCTTCATTCGGGTTTCACACGGTGGATACAGGGAAACGGCAGCCGCTTTATGATCGCTGTATTACAGAATTATTTATTGAAATAACGACCTGCGAAATTTATAAATGTCGGCCAGTTAGGTCCGGGGGTATGACCGGCTGTATGCTGCCGAAACCCAATCTCACCACCCGTTAATGTTGTTTCTACTTTGGGAAATTCAGTAACGCCTAAATCGCCCTTTCCTAATAATTTATATACCGGTCCTGCTGCTACCGCTGCCATAAACATACCTCTTGCATCTACCCATCCATCTCCTTTTTCACCTGCACTGATAAATACGGGTCGCGGTGCACACATTGCAATCAGTTCATGCGAATCGACCGGCAGATCGTTCCAGGTCAATGGACCAGCATATTTAATAAAGTTGCCCGCCATCCAATGATATTCTCCCGATCCTGCTACATTTTCTACAATTTCACCGGCATTGCGGCGATGAAGTTTGGCGCCGCCTTCACCCGATGAACTGACAAAAGCTGTTGCCATCCGTGGTTCGTAAGCAAGTGTAACAATAGCTGCTTTGCCATAGCGTGAATGGCCTTCTATCGCTACACGTTTTGCATCGACTGATTTATCCGTTTCAAAATAATCCAATGCGCGGCTGGCGCCCCAGGCCCATGCACGAAGCGATCCCCAATCATCGGGCTTGCGGTATTGCCCTTTATTCATTAAACCAATAATGCCTTGTGTAAGACCGGCGCCATTATCTGCCTGTATACTCGCCGGAACCAATACAGCATAGCCCCATCCCTGTGCAAGCACCTGTTGTTGCCAGGTAGGACCAACAGGCGCTGGTGGTGATGCAGTACGTGTTGAATCACGTGGTGGTGTGGGGAAACGAAATCCGGGAGGAAATACAAAACCAAATTCCATGATCACTGGCACCGGGGCTTTTGCATCAGCCGGTACAGATAATGATAATTGTATATCGACAGTTATAGCCGGGTAAGAAGAATTATCGACGTGTCCTGTAAGCTTTTTGGTATGCACTTTTACATCACCATTCATTTCCATGGTATCGAGTGTTACGATCCATTTTACTTTAGGCGTATTCTTTGGAACACGGCCGTAGATTTCACGATCGAAATCTTCAACAATTTCGGGGCGGCGTTTATTCCACCATAATCCGGGAGTAGTTACCGGCTGGCCGTTTTTTAACAGGAGCGGATCAGGAAGATGGGGATATGGGTTTGCTTTTGCTTCATCATAATTAGCAGCATTCGGCGCATCAGGGTCATTGCCATTCGCACCCGGCCTGATCGGAGAAGTGATATGCAGTTGACCGAGCATATTATTATAATCAGCTTCCGTGAGTTTGCGGATACTATCACGTGATTGCTGGGAACCGCCAAACTGGGCCTGTGTAGATAATACAGTGAAAAGAAGAAACAGGAAGAGACCCTCTTTTTTCATGACAAGCGTATTTAGGAATTAAAATTAAGGTATCCGAGCGTTAATGCAATCGGTTGCATTAATTATAAGACGACATTTTATTTTAGTTCCTTCCAAAAATTCAGGCTTCCTGCAAAAAAAGAAAACTGGCCTGCCGAAAAGGCCAAGCCAGTGGATGGTTGATGATGGAGGCTTAGATAACTAATTGATAATAAAAATTTTATATGTATTTTATTGTTGCACGAATCCGCTGATAATTTATAAAGTGCGGCTGATTCCGAATTCAAGTCCGCGCAATTCTGCCAATCCTCTTAATCTGCCGATAGCAGAATAACCAGGATATGTTTTTTTCTTCAGGTCATCCAGCATCTGGTGCCCATGATCGGGACGCATAGGAAGAGAAATTTTCCTGCGTTTCATGATCAGCAACGCTTCTCTTACAATCGCATACATATCCGCATCGCCGGCCAGGTGATCTGCTTCATAAAAATTTCCTTCTGCATCTCTCTTGGTATTCCGTAAATGCAGGAAATGCACACGATGACCAAAACGCTGGATCATTTGTACAAGATCGTTATCTGCCCGCGCCCCAAAGGAGCCGGTGCAAAAACATAATCCATTCGCCGGCGAATCCACTGCAGCTATAAGATCGGCTGCATCCTGTTCGGTGCTTACAATCCGAGGAAGACCGAGTACCGGATAAGGCGGATCATCGGGATGTATCGCCATAACCACACCGGCTTTTTCAGCAACAGGAATGATTTCTTTCAAAAAATAAAAAAGATGCTGCTTAAGTTTAGCTGCATCGATATTTTTATATGTTTCAAGCGCCGTGAGTATTTGCCCGGGCGTAAACGCATCATCACTACCCGGCAGACCCAGCATGGTATTACGAAAAAGATTTTTCTTTTCTTCCTCACTCATACCCGCAAACTTGTCCGTAGCTTTTTGTATTTCAGCAGCCGTATAATCAGCAGCGGCGCCGGGGCGCTTTAATAAGAATAAATCAAAGGCAATAAAAGCAGAACGTTCAAAATAGAGAGCTTTACTTCCATCGGGCATGGTATACGTAACATCTGTGCGTAACCAATCGAGTATCGGCATGAAATTATACGTCACTACTTTCAAACCACAGGCCGCTACATTGCGCAGGCTTTCTTTATAATTTTCGATGTGCTGAAGATAAGGTCCCGTTTGTTTTTTAATGTCTTCGCTGACAGGCAGGCTTTCAATAACAGTCCAGGTCATGCCGGCAGCTTCGATAAGGGCGACACGTTTTTTAATTTCTTCCACGGTCCAGGTGTCACCTACCGGTATATGATGCAGGGCGGTGACCACTCCTTCACACCCGGCCTGGCGGATATCCGCCAGGCTAACAGGGTCGTTGGGGCCGAACCAGCGCATAGTTTGATGCATGAGCATATTCGAAATATTAAGTTGTTATCACTAAAAAGTAAATGGTGAATAGTAATAGTGAAAAGATCCGTTCACTATCGACCATTCACCATTGACTATTCACCATTCAGTTTTGCTATTGTCTATCCCACCCCTAATGGCGAGAAGTATATAAATATTGATGCGATGATTGCTACTACTATTACTGAAAGAATAACATCCCATTTGTTCCAGCTCGCACGACTGGCCGCCTTGTCTTCCGCTACAGTAGTAGCGAATGTCAGACCATTGATCTGCTCCGGTGTCGGTTTATCA
>CAMLGR010000011.1 GCA_946479615.1 uncultured Bacteroidota bacterium
TAGGACCAGTCGATCCATTCTTGTAATTGTTTGGTAGATACGGAACCATCAACCACGATGGTGTTCCAGTGTTTTTTATTCATGTGATAACCCGGCTGTACGCAACTATATTGTTCCCGGAGTTCTGCGGCCTTATCGGGATCACATTTTACATTGAATTGCAGGGGATCGCTGTCAAGCCCCGTTAATAAAAAAACTTTTCCGGCGACCTTGAAGACAAGTGTATCAGGACCGAACGGGAGTGTTTCTTCCGCGTCTTTTTTTGACAGACAATATTCTCTCAGTGTTTCGATATTCATAATTGTATTATTCCTGTGAAAGAATCGCCGTCGCTTCTATCTCGATCAGGTAAGATGGATCGATCAATCCTTTCACCTCGATCATGCTGGTACAGGGTTTTATATCTTTGAAAAACTCTCCATGCGCTCTTCCATATTCCTCCCAGCGGGAAATATCGGTTACAAACATTCTTGTTCTTACCACATCTTTTAATGAAGCTCCTGCACCTTTCAATACTTTTTCAATCTTTTGAATAATATAAAAGGCCTGTTCATACGCACTGTCGCCGCCAACCAGGTTGGTATGCTCGTCTACAGCAACCGTTCCGGTGACCTCAACCGTATTTCCGATTTTTACGGCGCGGCTATACCCTACTATCTCTTCCCATTTGGCGCCGGATGAGTAATTTGTTCTTTGCATAGAAAATCTGGTTATGATTTTATTTCAATGTTTTCGGTTCTTACCAATTGTTCTCCCATCATCCGCAGTAGCAACTGTGTGACTGTTACCACATCTTTCTGGCAATACACAACAATACGTGCAAGATCATGCTCCTTCCAGTATACTTCCCAGACACGACTGCCATCGATATCATCTTTTGGAGTAGGAATACCCAATGTATAGGCAAGGAGATTCAGGGAAGTATAACTTTTAAAATCACCGAATTTCCAGAGGTCCATCGTGTCAAGATGGTTCACTTCCCAGGGCTTTTTTCCTGCTGAATCCAAAATGGAAGGGATCGGGATGTTATTGATGATCATCCGGCGGCAGAGATAGGGGAAATCGAATTCCTTCCCATTATGCGCACACAGGAACTTCGGATCGCCAATAGTCCACTTCTTCAGCATTCCGGCGAATTCTTCCAGGATCAGCGCCTCATTATCTCCTGAAAATGATTTGATGATGAGTTTTTTCTGATCGCGGTTACCGGAAATAAATCCGCAACTGATACAGATGATCTTGCCAAATTCTGCATAGATACCGGCTTTTGGATAGATCGTAGCGGTTGTTTCTTCTTCTTTATTGCGGATAAGATAAGCGGCCTTGGTATCCCATAACGATTTCCATTCATCAGCCAGCACTTCGTAGGAAGGTTGCTGCGGCACTGTTTCAATGTCGAGAAAAAGAATACTATTGATGGGATATGGAAGCATAGATTGATTTATACCTAAAAATAAAGAACCCCGCTGAAACGGGGTCTGTGTTTATAACGGGATAATATGTTTTTTTAAGCGCCTTCTATCAGGCCAACATGATTGCCGAAAGGATCCTCAACAATCGCTACATGAATAGTTCCGCCCACATTGGTCCGTGGCTGAATCTCTTTTCCGCCAATGCTTTTCAGTTTAGCGGCCGCTTTTTCCACATTATCAACGGCCCAGTAAGTAACGGTATGATTACCCCCGGTAAAATAGTTGGGATCAGGATCAAT
Organism: uncultured Bacteroidota bacterium; assembly: GCA_946479615.1. The sequence continues at coordinate 1,712 of CAMLGR010000011.1, forward strand.
ACCCAGTTCAAACCCTCCGATATCAAAACCTACATAAAAAGGCTCATCAAAATAGGGCTGAATACCGGTTGCTTTGATATACCATTCTTTGGCGGCGGCAAGATCAGGCGCATGATAGATAATGGTACGAAGTTTTTTAAACATATTATTTTAGAGATATTTTTCACCTTTATTTCTCTTTACTTCAGCCACATATTCTTTGATCTCCTGTTCCTGGTCTTTCCGGCAGATCAGTAATACATCTTTTGTATCAACGACAATATAATCATCAAGGCCCTGTAATAAAACAAGCTTATTATTGGGAACATGCACCATGCAGTTCTTTGCATCCACGACCATCACATGATCACCAGCCACTGCATTTTGAAAATAATCCTTGTCCATATTTTCCCAGGCGCTGTTCCAGGTGCCGAGATCGCTCCAGGAGAAAGTGGCTGGGATCACATATACATTATCCGCACTTTCCATGATACCGAAGTCAATAGAGATATTAGTACAGAGAGGATAGATTTTTTCGATAGCTGCAGCTTCTTGTTTGGTATTAAAAGCGTCTTTTTCCGCTGCAAACACATCATACATTTCCGGCTGATATTTCTCAAAAGCCGCGAGCACATTTTTTACCTTCCAGGTAAAGATGCCCGCATTCCAGAGAAAATCACCGCTGGCCAGGAATGTTTTAGCAAGTTCCAGGTTTGGTTTTTCGGTAAATGTTTTCACTTTATGCACACCGGGTACAACTTCAGGTCCATCATGTTGAATATAACCATACCCGGTATTGGGTGATGTGGGTTTGATACCGATCGTTACCAGGGCATTGATATTATCGACAAATTCTAATGCCTTCGTTCCGGTTTTTACAAAATGATCCACATCCGTAATAAGATTATCTGCCGGCGCCGCCATCATAACGGCTTCAGGATCTTTCTGAAATAATTTAAACGCGATATAAGCGATGCAGGGCGCCGTATTCTTTCTTGATGGTTCTGCCAGGATATTTTCATCAGGTAATGCAGGCAATTGTTTTTTCACCAGGTCCACATACTCTCTCGAAGTAATGATATAGATATTCTCGGCCGGTACCAGTTTGCTATAACGCGAAAAAGTTTGCTGGATCAGGGTTTCACCGGAGTTTAAAATATCCAGGAATTGCTTGGGGAAATTGCTGCGGCTCATTGGCCAGAACCGGCTTCCGATCCCTCCCGCCATAATAGCAACGTAATGATGTTTGTTCATTTATTTATATGTTAACCAGTGGTTAAGGAAACGCAAAGCTAAATTATTTTATGATCAGGCTATCTACTATATAATTGATCTGCTGATCCTTGTTGTCTTTAAACGATTTATAATCATCCTGCACCAGGTAATCGGGTATAATGCCCCGCCCAGGCTTATCAGCGCCATAAGAATATAAAAGATTGGCATAAGCAAACTGGAAACCAATACCGGTTGCCGGCAACGTGTATTTCAGCGTAGCGAACCCGTTCCCGGAAAAATCACCACCGCTTGTTTCATAGCCGATTACCCTTGCACCAGCTGTATGCCTCGCCAGCAATGTAAAGTACGAAGCGGAAGAAACGGTTTTATAATTGGTAATAATAATTACGTGTTTGGTAAAACGATTAGCGGATATTGTCCATTGACCGATCAGGCTGTCCTGCAGTTCATACCTGTTTTTATTAAAGCGGGTAAACTCTTCTTTTAAACGGTTGTCAATCGATTCCAGCATATCCCTGTCAAAGTCTTTGGATAAATATTCCGGGAACGGGATCTTGTTAATGCGGGTGGAAACTGTCTTGTATTCCGCAAAAGGAATTTTAGCGATATAGGAATTCAGCAGGAAACAATTATACAAATCGCCACCGGTATTTTCCCGGAGATCGATGACCAGTGTTTTTATATTGGGCTTATTCACCAGCAGCTCAAAGCTGTTGGATAAGAAATTTTCAAAAGCCTGTTGCTGGTTGCCCGAATCAAATTCAAACGTGGTTAACCGCAGCAATGCATAATTATTATCGTTTACTATGCGAAGAAAATAAGGAACATCCGTGGCATCATAGTAAAAGCGGCGCTGCCTCCGCTCATTAACCGAGGTTAATGAAACGCCTTTCGGATAAATAGTCTTTATACGGCCCGATGTATCTTTTATTAATAACTCGAATTTTTTATACCCGCCAAAACGTACAAAATAATCATAGCTGAAGTCGGAACTGGTCAGGTATTTCTGTGTTTCGCGGTGAAAGCCTTCCACTGAATTATACATCATCAGGGAATCCAGCAATCTTTTCACCGGTATGGTATTCACTGAAAGTATCTTAGTGCCATGAGGTACTTCAAAATCTGAATTAGCGATCAGGGCGCCATCGATATAAATGACGGGAAAAGGAAAGAACAGCTCCCGGTTGAACAAGCTGTCAACGGCGCGTTGCGGCAGCGAAGTATACGTGTGTGAACACCCGATCTCATCGACAATAAAGCTCAGTTTATTATAAAATCCACGCAGTGTTACCGGCGCCTTGATCGTTTCCGAAATACTATCGAATATAAAATTCAATCTTTTCTTATCGATGTATTCTGTCAGCGCCGGGTGTGCCTGTTCAAGTATTTGACGAAACAGTTTATAATCTTTCATTGCCTTTACCTGCTCCACTCTTTCATTGAGCGGGTCTTCAGGGGCTTTAAGATTACAGGAGGAAAACAAAAGAATACCTGCCAGCAACAGGTAAAATAAGCGGGACATATTATATTAATCCTTCTTTTACGAGATCGTGCAAATGTATAATGCCAAGATATGCGCCATTTTCTGTAACGGCCAACTGTGTGATTTCTTTTTTACGAAGCAGGTCAAGTGCGGTGACAGCCAACTCATCGGGCGCAATCGTCTTTGGGTTCTTCGTCATAATATCGGCAGCTTTTGCCTTATCGATATTAATATCATTTTTAAGCATGCGGCGAAGATCACCATCTGTAATAATTCCCAGCAATTGATTAGTCTCATCGGTAACCGCTGTTACTCCTAATCTTTTTTGTGTCATCTCCATGATCACATCTTTCAGCGACTGACCGGGATGCACCCTGGGCTTTTCATTACCCGGGTATAAGTCGGATACGCGGAGGTATAATTTTTTTCCCAATGTTCCACCGGGATGGAACTTGGCAAAGTCGTCGCTTTTAAATCCTTTCTTTTCCATCAGGCATACCGCCAGGGTATCGCCCATGACTAATTGAGCCGTGGTACTGGTGGTTGGGGCGAGGTTATTGGGACAGGCTTCCTGTTCAACGGTCGTATTCAGAATAATATCCGATTGTTTGGCAAGATAAGAAGCGGTGTTGCCCACCATGCCGATCAATGTATTTCCAAAATTCCTGATCAGGGGTACCAGCACCTTTATTTCAGGACTTTCGCCGCTTTTGCTGATCACAATCACTACATCGTCCTGCTGAACAATACCAAGGTCGCCATGAATAGCATCCGCAGCATGCATAAAGATCGAAGGCGTACCGGTGGAATTAAGGGTTGCTACTATTTTCTGGGCGATCACGGCACTTTTACCGATCCCGCTGATCACGATCCGGCCCTGGCAATCTGCCATAGCGGTTAGTGCTTTTTCAAAATCTTCATTGATAAACGAAGCCAGGTTGGCGATGGAGCGGGCTTCCAGTTCAATGGTTTGGAGAGCGATCTGTTTCAGGCTTGACATAATAAGAGGCAAAATTATATTATTTAATTCAGTCGGGGGACGGGGACGCTATCACTGGTATCGGTTGCTTGTTTTTGATTGGTTAACAGGTCCCACTTTTAACACTCAAAACATGGATTTCCGGTCATTGATTTGTAAATTCGCGGCCGCCGTTAGATACGGCGCCCCAGGAAGGGAAGAATTCGTGCGAAGGAACTTTCCGGAATGAATACCCAGAGCCGCAGTTTTTGAGTACCCATCACTTCCCCATTAATTGTAAGGTGTAAACACTTATTAACCCGATAATTGTCGGTTAAACTCCCAAAAAGGGAGGGTTTAACATGGATTATATCTGGTAAAATGAGTAACTTAAATAATTCCGCTTTTTCAGAAAGCGGGGATCTGGCAAGATCTGTTGATGAAATATCAGAGCAATGGGAACACAAGTAAAAAAGACAGCTGCGAAGAAAACGGCTAAAGAGAAAGTCACTCCAAACAAGAAAACCGCCGGACACCGGTTTGATCTCCACAAGGCATTACAGGAACATTTTGGTTTTGATAAATTCAAGGGTAACCAGGAAAAAGCGATTGAATCCCTGCTCGCCGGTCATGATACATTTGTGATCATGCCTACGGGCGGTGGTAAAAGCCTTTGTTATCAATTACCGGCTATGGTGAGTGAAGGTGTGGCGATCATCGTTTCGCCGCTGATCGCACTCATGAAGAACCAGGTTGACCTGGTGCGTGGTTATAGCAGTAATGATGAAGTAGCGCATTTTCTCAATTCTACGTTGAATAAAAAAGAGGTCAAGGAAGTGCATGATGACTTGCTCAGCGGCAAGACAAAAATGCTGTATGTAGCGCCGGAAACATTGACCAAACAGGAAAATGTTGATTTTTTCTCCGATCTTAAAATATCTTTTTTCGCTGTTGATGAAGCGCATTGCATTTCGGAATGGGGGCATGATTTCCGCCCCGAGTATCGCCGTCTTCGCGAAATGATGATCCAGATAAATCCTGATGTACCGGTGATCGCTTTAACAGCAACGGCTACACCGAAAGTGCAGAATGATATTGTAAAGAACCTGGATTTGCAGGAGCCGAATATTTTTATTTCTTCTTTTAACCGTGGCAATCTTTATTACGAGATCCTTCCCAAGATCAAAAAAGCGCAGACCGATGAAAGTATCGTTCGCTTTATCAAGGGAATGAAGGGAAACAGCGGGATCATTTATACGCTCAACCGCAAAACAACAGAAGAGCTGGCCAATATCTTAATGGCCAATGGTATCAAAGCCGTTGCCTATCATGCCGGCCTGGACAGTAAATTAAGAGCAGAGCGGCAGGACCAGTTCCTCAATGAAGACACACAGGTTATCTGTGCCACGATCGCCTTTGGAATGGGGATCGATAAACCGGATATCCGGTTTGTCATTCACTACAACATTCCCAAATCGATCGAGAATTATTACCAGGAAACCGGTCGTGCAGGCCGTGATGGACTGGAAGGAAAATGTATTTTATATTATTCGCATAAGGATGTCAGCAAGCTGGAACATTTGATGCGCGACAAACCGCTTAGTGAACGCGAAGTAGGGGCGCAGCTCATCAATGAAACGGTTGGTTATGCCGAAACAGGCGTTTGCCGCCGCAAAGTATTAATGAGCTATTTCGGTGAGGAATATGAAACAGAGAATTGCGGCAGTTGTGATAACTGTAAACATCCGAAGGAGCGTGTAGAAGCAAAAGCGGAGGCTGTCATTGTATTAAAAGCGATCAAGGCATTGGATGAGCGGTTTGCTACGGACTATGTAGTAAGAATTATATCGGGAAAACTCACGCCACAGATCAAAATGTTCCGGCACGAAGGACTGGATGTATTTGCAAGTGGTAATGATAAAGACAATCACTTCTGGAACTCTTTGATCCGCCAGTTATTGCTGGAAGGACTATTGAAAAAGGATATTGAAGAATATGGGGTATTAAAATTCACGAAGAAGGGCGAAGCCTTTTTAAAGAAATCCAAATCATTTGCGATCGTGCTCAACAACCAGTTTGAAGATGCGAATGCGGATGATGAGGAAGATGCAGAGGGTGGTACAGGTGCTGCCACGGATGAGAAACTGTTTGAAATGTTGAAAGAACTGCGGCAGAAAGAAGCGAAGAAAAAAACATTGCCCCCGTTTGTCATCTTCCTGGAAACATCGTTACAGGACATGGCGACATTATATCCTACATCGATCTCCGACCTGGAAAATTGCCAGGGGGTGAGCAAGGGAAAAGCGATGCGGTATGGTAAACCGTTTGTGGACCTGATCGCGAAATATGTGGAGGAGAACAATATCGTGAAGCCGGATGATTTTGTGATGAAAAGCGTGGTGAATAAAAGCGGCAACAAAGTATTTATCATTCAGCAGACCGATAAAAAAGTGGCACTGGAGACCATTGCGAAGAACAAGGGTTGGAGGATGGATGAGATGCTGGAGGAGATGGAGACGATTGCGGCGAGTGGCACCAAACTCAACCTGGACTATGCGATAGATGAAATGCTGGATGAATATGACCAGGACGAGATCATCGAATACTTCAAGGGCTGTGAGACCTCTTCTCTGCAGGTGGCCCAGGAAGAGTTATCGGAACATAATTTCAACTGGGAGCAGCTCAAGATCATGCGGATCAAATTTTTAAACCAGTACGGAATGTAGGGGATAATAAAAGTAAAAAACCAAAATTCCGGTCATTTAAGCGGGCGATTCTGCGGTTTTTTAGTGAAAATCCTTCTATATTTGCAACCCGGCTGGAATTTTGGGGTTAAATCCCGGAATTTCAATCGAATGGTGCGGTAGCTCAGTCGGTAGAGCAAAGGACTGAAAATCCTTGTGTCGGCGGTTCGATCCCGCCCCACACCACGAAAAAGCGGTTACGATGAAAATTCGTAGCCGCTTTTTTGTTGATGTCGAAAAAATCAATTTCTCCCATATCTCCAATAGTTCTTTACGTCAACAGGCCCCGAGGTTTTATGCTCTATGGAAATCTGATTTCCAATTTGTGATGTTTTTCTTAATTTCTTTTGGGGCAAGATTTTCTCTAACAGTACGTTCAACAAGACTTTCTAACTCTTCATCACTTGCAAAGCGTAATGCAATAATTTGATAAATGGATAATTGTTGTGGTAATTTCTTTCCTGTAATTATGAAATATCTAAAATTTTCTTCGGCTTTTATAGCTCTGTCTTGTGCTTTTAAGGCGAATGACCTATTGTGAAATGAAACGCTTATAACAGTCAATACTAATAACAGGAATAGAATTGCTAAAAAAATTTCGCCAATTTGACAAGTAATCAAATTATAGATAGCTCCTGCTATCAATATAGCCATTGCAGTAAATGTCAAATAATGATATAAGGGCACATAATGAATATGGTTCTTATAGTTTTGAATTTGATTTTTTCTCATTTATTAATCTTTTGCTTTAGCGCTAATCGACTTCTCCTCATGTTAGAAGAATTGCAAAATCCCATGTTAGTTGCTTTTTTCATTACTGTCGCCGCGGTTCGTAAGACACGAACCATCACAATCAGAACAGGACGATGAGGATATATTCGTCAGCCAGCATAGCAACAAACCGAATGTTAGCCGCTTTTCAATGAGTTTATGAAGGTTTCCTACATCTTTTTTAAATCGTCCAAATTTGAAGAAGTGTGTACCGGTCCGTGTCCGCTTTAAGTATGCAAGCCTGGTCATTTGGCAGCAAATTCCGGGCGCGCATAGGATTCCAGGAAGCCGCACACCGAACAACGGAAGGTACCCACTGGAACGCACTTTTCCTCTGGTACTTTCGTAACAGTCCAGAAAGCCTTATCCGGAGCTCCCTCAACCCAGTTGATGACGCGACGCTGGCCTCCATCGGCCCGGTCGAAGATGAACCCCTGCACCATCTTGCCGCTGCATTTGGGGCACGAAAGGGCTTCTGCACTCATGCTCAAACCTCCTGAAAAGGAATCGGAAGAAGTTGCCATACGTTGAATATATTATTCTACTGCCAATATTGGCAGTACTAACTCAAATCTACAATAAATTGCATCAATTTTCGATCCCGCCCAACACCTGAAGAAAGTCTCAGAAATGCGGCTTTTTTTGTGATCATGCAAGCCATCTTTTTACAGCTTCAGGCTGTTCTTTATCTTAACCATTAACAATTTCCCTATCTCCCATCCTTGCAAATCGAACATTCAATGTTATAATTGCAAGGAGGATAGTCAAACATCAGTTCAAAATAAAGTACCCTCTTGGTAAATTGAACCCCAAAATGCTACCGGCTTGAAAAATGAATTTTTGGGGATTAAACTAAATTTGATCAAGAATAATGCACGTAAAATGAATCCATTAGTCACCGTCTGGACGAGCATAACAGTTACTATCTTATCGCTGTTTTTATCAGTGCAATCATTTTCCCAGGCAGCCGATACAGGATACGTTATCACCAACAATCATGATACACTATGGGGTAGATTCAAAGATGATATCCTTTCAAAAAAGATCAAGATCTATATAAACGGTGAACTTAAAAAATTCAATGTAATCGAGTTGCTCGGGTATAAAAACGGGGATGAAATCAACAAGCGATTCAGCAACGACAAGTATATGGCAACGTTGAAAAGAGCAGGCAGTATCAACCTGTGGGTAATAGATGTTAAAGGCGAATATGGATTTACTCAATATTTTTTGGAAAAGGATGGCGTTAACTGTGAACTCAACAAAAGAACCTGGAGAACAACTATAGCAGATTGGTTAAAAGACTATAATTGTGATTCAGAACTTTTGAAAAATGAATTGCGGATTAATAAAGTGGAAAAGATTATTGAAGAATATAACGCTTGTAAAAAGTCTTAAATAGGAAGTAAAGCAAAAAGCAATTTCCTGTTCCGGTATTTATAAAAAAATAAGGTGTCCTCAAATGACCGTTATAGTACATTTTGTCCCCGGTAATAATTCCATCATCTTCATTTATAGATAATTACAGGACTCTGGTTTTAGTTTGTTCGGGTCTTGTTCGGGTTTCATAGGGGTTTTCAGCGGGAACACCCGAAGCCGACCCGAACAAAACCCAACCAAAACCTTGACAAAAGCCATCGGAAATGATAAGAAATTGCCTGGTGGCCCTGATAGGGAGTGGTTATTCCACCGCCCTCGGTGGAATTATTTCATTGTAGTAAAATCAGCCGGATAAGTAAACTATGAAACACTACCTCACTTCACGCCCATATAATCCACCACCAACTGGCAAAATGCTTTGATCCCTGTTTTCATTCCTTCATCACCCACATAAAAAGCGGAGGTATGATGCGGAGGCGCCAGTTTCGGATCATTGCCCTTCGGCATTCCACCGAGATAAAAAAAGAAAGAAGGCGCCTTTGTGCCATAGTACGAAAAGTCCTCTGCACCCGTCACCCATTCTCTTTCTTTGACATTTGCAGCACCAATCGCCCTTTGCAGGGAAGGCAACATTTTCGCTACCAGCTCCGGCGTGTTGTATGTTACCAGTGTTTTATTATCGATCGTTACTTCTGCGGTTGCGCCGGATGCTTCTGCAATTTTTGTAGCAGTCAGTTTGATCCTCTCATGCACCTCATCCTGCATTTTATTGTCGAATGTCCTGATCGTTCCATCCATGATACATTCTTCCGGAATAACATTACTCCTTACACCACCTGTTATTTTACCAACCGTGATCACCACCGGTCCTTTCGTTAATTCCGATTGACGGCTAACAATACTCTGCAATCCTTCAATGATCTGTGCCGATACCTGGATAGGGTCCACACCGAGCCAGGGTTGTGAACCATGACTTCCTTTCCCTTTTACTTTAATATGAAACCAATCGGAAGAAGCCATGAACGCACCGGGCTTGTATTCAATATGACCCGCTTCAATCGCCGATTCGATATGTAAACCAAATATCACGTCTACTTTAGGATTGTCCATCACCCCTTCTTTCACCATCAGGTCGGCGCCACCTTCTTCGCCGGCAGGCGGTCCTTCCTCTGCCGGCTGAAAAATGAATTTCACAGTTCCTTTCAGGTCATTCTTTACACCTGCCAGCACTTCGGCCACACTCATAAGGATTGCCACATGTGTATCATGTCCACAGGCATGCATCACGCCTACTTCCTGTCCGCCATAAGTAGATTTTACCGTAGAAGCATGAGGAAGATTTTTATCCTCGATAATGGGCAGCCCATCCATATCCGCGCGAAGAGCAATACATGGACCGGGTTTTCCTCCTTTCAGGATTCCTACTACCCCGGTCTTTGCCACTTTTTCCTGTACTTCGAAACCCAATGAACGAAGGTGATCCGCTACGATCTTCGCTGTTCTGACTTCCTGGTTACCCAGTTCCGGGTGTTCATGAAAGTCCGTTCGCCAGGCGATACATTTTGGTTCTATCTTATTAATGGCGGTTGCCAGTTTATCTTTCACCTGTGCAGGAAGAATGATAAATGCAAATATTGAAAGCAGCAGTGTGGTGATCTTTTTCATGCAAAAAATTTTATGAATTTACCGAAAATGGATTTTAATATTCTAACTTCCAATACAGCCATAGAACCAGTTGGCAGTTTTATTGCCGGCAGTGAGCAGTCTGCCGGTATTATTAATAATTTTAACCACGCGATTACCCGGCTGCCGGCTATCAACACCTATACTCATAACATCCATGCTGCTTCGCCACGTTCCATTTTTAAGGGCTGTTTTTCTTTATAGTCTCACTGCTTTCGGCGGACCGCAGGCGCATATAGCCATGATGATGAAAACCTTTGTCAGGCAACGGCACGATGTTACAGAAGACGAGTTGATGGAGTATAATGCGTTCTGTCAACTGCTGCCCGGCGCTTCTTCCACGCAAACAGTTACACTTATCGGTTATAAAAGAGGAGGCATTCCATTGGCGGTGCTGACCCTGATCGTATGGATCCTTCCCGCCTGCACATTGATGGGTGCGCTTTCGTTCCTGTTACATTATTTTGATAAGAATGCCTTGCATACGGATATCTTCAAGTTTGTTGCTCCTATGGCCGCAGGCTTCCTGGTGTATGCATGTATCACCGCTTTTCCCCATGCGGTGAAGAATACGATTACCTGGCTGATGATGATGATCAGTACCGGTCTTGTCTATTTCTTTTTCCGGTCTCCTGTCATTTTTCCCTTACTGATCGTTTTGGGTGGATTGATCACCAACCTGAGCCGGAAACGGATTCCACAGGTGGAACAAAAACCAAGAAAGATCAAATGGTGGAATTTCTGGCTGTTCGGGATCATTTTCATTATCGCAGGGGTTCTTAGTGAGCGCGCCCGTATCGATAACTGGCATAACAAGAAAGTAATTAATCTTTTTGAAAATACTTACCGGATGGGAAGCCTGGTATTTGGCGGCGGCCAGGTATTAATGCCCATCATGTATGAACAATTCAGTGTACGCCCGGAAGCAGTTAAGCAAAAAGAAAATAAAGATCAATACACCGATGTGGTGCAGATCGATGGACAGGATATGTATACCGGCATGGGAATCGTAAGAGCTGTACCCGGCCCTGTTTTTTCCATTGCTTCTTTTACAGGAGGAATGGCATTGAAAGATATGGGTACCGAAATGCAGGTAGTTGGCTGTTTGATCGGGAGTATTGCTATCTTTTTACCCAGTGCATTGCTGGTGCTTTTCTTTTATCCTATCTGGAATAATTTAAAGAAATATGCAGCCGTGTACAGGTCTCTCGAAGGAATCAATGCGGCGGTGATGGGAATCATGATCGGTTCTACTTTTTATATCATGAAAGATATTTCATTGATAGAACCCAAAACGATCAGTCTCGTAAACCTTGCTGTAATACTGAGCACGGTGCTTTTTTTATTATACTCGCGTATTCCTGCGCCGGTAATGGTAGCGGGATGTTTGATCCTTGGTTATTTTTCCTGAGGGTGCTTTTTATAGTAACCGCCTTTTTCAATCTCTTCGCGGACTTTATCCGGCACCAGATACCGGATCGATTTTCCTTCTTTTATAAACTGTCTTATCTGCGTAGCTGATATTTCGAGTAAAGGAGCATTCAATTCAGTAAGTGTGGCACCGATGTAATTGTCCGTTTCAAAACCAGGCCGCATGTAAACATAGATGGGATAGTTTTTTATAATCGCTTCATAGTTCTTCCACTTGTCTAGGTTTTGAAAACTATCACTTCCCATGATAATGGAAAACTGGTGATCGGGATATTTTTCCTGCAGGTGCGCCAGGGTGATGCTGGTATACGAAGGGCGGGGTAATGAGAATTCAATATCAGAGACCTTTATCCGGTTATCATCTTCAGTAGCGGTTTTTAAAAGATGAAACCTGTCATACTCATTCAGCAGGGTATGATTTTCTTTAAAAGGATTTTGGGGAGAGACGATGAACCAGACCTTATTGATATCCGTCTGGTTTAAAATATGGTTGGCAATGATGAGGTGGCCGGTATGCACCGGGTTAAAAGAGCCGAAATAAAGCCCGATTTTCATTTAATATATTGATAATCAATTAATTATATCAACCAAGATATGATCTGCCTCGTCCAGGCGAAGGCTGAGGGTGTATCCGGCCACGGTTACAGACACCGGATCGCCCAAGGGGGCTATTTGTTCTACCGAGATCTTCTCACCGGGCAGACAGCCCATTTCCATTAGCTTCAGGTGAAGTTCCTGGTTATCAAAGTCTGTGATAATTCCTTTTTGTCCCGGTCTTAATTCTGAAAGCTTTTTATTCATATATCCCTGCTTCTGACAAAGCTAACATTGTATTGCGGGCTTTGTTTACGAATTATGAAAACAATACAATAACTCCTGTGTATGAACTGATCATAGCCTGATTGAGCTCTATTGGATACTTATTTGAACGGGTTCGTTTACTTTTATGATATAATCACGAGTATGGCTGCTTCAACTATTCGCTTCTTCTTTGAGACTCCTGTTACACTTACTAAAAGAACATCCCTGAAAAAATTCATTGAGGAGATCTTTAAAAAGGAGGGTCGCGGGCTTGAATCTCTCAATTATGTGTTTTGTTCAGATAAGCGCCTCTTGGAAATCAATAAGCAATACCTCCGGCATGACTTCTACACCGATATTATCACTTTCGAGCTTTCGGCTCCGAAACAGCCAGTCCAGGGCGAAATCTATATCAGCGTGGACAGGGTGAAGGAGAATGCTCAAAAATTAGGTCAACCTATAGCAAAAGAACTTAAAAGAGTAATCTTCCATGGAGCGCTTCACCTCTGTGGGTATAAGGACAAGTCTGCCAGGGAGGAAGCGGTTATGCGGGAAAGGGAGGATTTTTATCTTAATCAATATTGATTACTTTTTTCACGTGAAAACGGCCTTATTTTACTCAGACTCACCAATAGTTACATCTCCATAGGCCCTAAGCTACGATTAAATCATTATTTTTCAATTCATTAAAAAGGAAGGTTCCACGTGAAAACGGCTGTGGCCGACCGGACACAAATATTTTCGGTAAATCGTCTTATAATCCGTTTATCTACATTTATCCGTGTTCTATTCTTCGGTCCTAATCGAATGGTGAGGATTTAGGCACAGAGATCTGTTCTCTGAAAAAAAATGATAAGTAGAACCCAGAACGAGATACCTTTGCAGGCTCAAATGTTTCCTGAATACGATATTATAGTAGTAGGCGCCGGTCATGCAGGCTGTGAAGCCGCGGCATCTGCCGCCAACCTGGGCTCGAAAGTGCTGCTGGTAACTATGAATATGCAGACAATCGCCCAAATGAGTTGCAATCCAGCCATGGGAGGAATTGCAAAAGGCCAGATTGTTAGGGAAATAGATGCGATGGGTGGATATTCCGGAATTGTGACCGATCTCTCCATGATCCAGTTCAGAATGCTGAACCGCTCCAAAGGTCCTGCTATGTGGAGCCCCCGCGCCCAGAGCGACCGGATGCTTTTCGCCGCTAAATGGAGGGAAATGCTGGAGCAAACCCCCAATGTTGATTTTTACCAGGATATGGTAAAGGGATTATTGATTAAAGATGGCAAGGCTTGCGGAGTACTTACAGGGCTCGGGCACGAGATCAGGTCAAAGGGAGTGGTGCTTACCAATGGCACTTTCCTGAATGGCATTATCCATATCGGCGAAAAGAATTTCGGAGGTGGAAGAGTAGCAGAGAAAGCAGCGACCGGGATCACCGAGCAACTGGTTTCTCTTGGCTTTGAAAGCGACAGGTTGAAAACGGGCACACCACCAAGAGTAGATGGCCGTAGCCTGGATTATTCCAAAATGGAAGAACAGCCCGGAGATGATGAAATAACCGGCTTTTCCTATACAAAAACGCAGAAACCCAGGAAGCAAAGAAGTTGCTGGATAACGTATACCAATCAACAGGTCCACGATATTTTAAAGACAGGATTTGACAGAAGTCCCATGTTTGCGGGAAGGATCGATGGTATCGGGCCGCGTTACTGCCCAAGTATAGAAGATAAGATCAACCGGTTTGCAGAGCGCGACCGCCACCAGTTATTCATCGAGCCGGAAGGCTGGGATACGGTAGAGATCTATGTCAATGGATTTTCTACCTCCTTACCCGAAGATGTACAATATAATGCATTGCGTACAGTACCGGGTTTTGAGAATGTCAGGATCTTCCGCCCCGGGTACGCGATTGAGTACGATTATTTTCCGCCTACACAGCTTACTAATACATTAGAAACAAAATTAATATCTAACTTGTTCTTTGCCGGGCAGATAAACGGTACAACGGGATATGAAGAGGCGGCCTGCCAGGGATTAATGGCCGGTATCAATGCTCATCAGAAAGTAAACAACCTGGCGCCGGTAGTATTGAAAAGGAGTGAAGCGTATATCGGGGTACTGATCGATGACCTGATCAATAAAGGTACCCAGGAACCTTACCGTATGTTTACTTCACGCGCGGAATTCAGGACCCTTCTTCGCCAGGATAATGCTGACCTGCGTTTAACCGGTTTAAGTCATGCCCTTGGATTGGCTTCCGCAGAAAGAATGGAGAATGTAAGATTGAAAGAAGAAGCTGTTGCTGCGATTAAAAAATTGCTGAAAGACATTTCACTGGAGCCTGAAGAAGTGAATGCATATCTCCTCCAACTGGATTCTTCTCCTGTGAGCGAAAAACAAAAAGCAGAAAAAATATTACTACGCCCGGATGTAGAGTTACCGGATATGATCCGTCATATTGCCAAACTGCAAACTCCCTTCGCCGGTTTCAATACCGATTCGACTGAACAGGCATCGATACAGATCAAGTATGATGTTTATATCGAAAAGGAAAAAGAGTTGGTACAACGGATGAGCCAGTTGGAAAACCTCGAGATCCCGGAATCATTTGATTTCAAAAAAATCCAGGCACTTGGAAACGAAGCGCGTGAAAAACTGATCCGCATAAAACCAAGAACACTTGGCCAGGCCAGTCGTATCTCAGGCATCAACCCCAGCGATGTGCAGATACTGATGGTGTATATGGGAAGATGAGAATCTTTTATCTCGTATTTACTACGTAAAGTCTTTGCTCCCGGCTGTTGACAGAATTATTCAATACACCGCCGATCTTATTACGGCAGCTATCGGCTCCGCATTTACAATGGAATGGTTCCATGTTCTCATCGAGAAACTGTGCATAGTCCAGGGTGAGTTCTTCTCCCATAGCGATATCGGTCAATGCAATTACATTCAATCCTTCCAAACCCGTATTGGCATCACAGCTATGATTTTGCGGCGCCCATTCCGAGGGGTTTTCATCCCACAGCACAAATACCTCTTCACTTAGTGCATAGGCATATCTCCTGAAATTGAGTTTCTGGTCCTCGTTCCAATTGGCTTGTACATATCGTTTGGTTACGATTCGTTGTGCTTTTTCTTCTCCTGTAAATACCACTTCCCCTTCTTTAATATCTCTTGCCGCATAGATACCAAACCCGGCAATAGAATTTCCTTTCATTACATAGGCTTTGCGTTTCCGTTGATGCCGGGCTATGCCTTCCGCAATGATATGTTTTAAAAATCCTTCCTGTCCCACAGGATCATATTTCAAAATAAAATCCGCCGAGCCTTCGTATCCGTCGGTGTAAAAAACCGAGCAGGTAAAATTGATCTCCAGGAAATGAATCTCGTTCTTTGAATTCACCCGGAAATCAAGCCGGCCATACCCTACTCCATTAAATCCGTTGAATATTTTCTCCGCTGCTGTTTTCAATTCTTTTTCCAATACGGGATCGGTACAGGGGAAATTACAATCGGGGTGTAATTCAGATGTTTTTAATGAATAGGTCTTGAATGTTTTTCCTTCGGGGAAAACATATTCCACGGGTTTGAATACTGTGCAGGATTTACCATCGGGATTGGCGGCTACCAGTACGGTGAACTCACGACCCTCGATATATTCTTCTACCAGCAAGGGACCATAATCATTGAATATTTCCACCACTTTCTTCAGGAGATCTTTCTTGTTGCGCAGCACCGATTTTTCATCGATGCCCAGGCTATCACCCGCTTTCGCCGGTTTGATGAACATGGGATAAGATAAATATTCTCTTACCCTGTCGATATCGCCGGGTTGATTAATCAGGAAATAGCCGGGTGTTTTGACGCCTTCGCAATAGGCTACATATTTCATCAACTCTTTGGTGGGATCATATAATTTGGCGGAGGGTCCCGTATAGGGAAGGTCAAGCAGGTCGAGACTGTATATTACATCGATGGAAGGCACTTCCCATTCCAGGTAGCCTTCACATAGATTGACGAAGATGTCATAATCTTTTTTCTTTAACTCTTTCAACTGCCGGTAAGTGGTCAGTTTATTAAGATAAACATGATCTACATCCCAGCCGGGTAATAATGCGGAGAGGTTACGGGGAGGGTCATAGTTTTTATAATCCACACCTGTAGTAGAATAATCTGGTTGTAATACACAAACCTTCATGGAAAAAAATTAAAGAGTTAAGCCTCTCCTTGCAAATGCATCCTGGATGATCTTCATCACCAAACCAGAGAATGATTTTTTTGCATAACGGAGTATAGCGCCAATAGAAGTATGATCTTCATCTTCACTTAATCCACATTGTGCATTTACTTCCAGCACATAGATTTTACCGGTGGATTTATCCATCCTGAAATCGAGCCTTCCGTATCCCATTCCTCCCACCGCTTTATAAGCGTCAATGCTCAATTTCTCCAGTTCCGGTACCAGGCTGGCATCGGGCTGGTAATAATCATAAAAGTTTTCATCGCCCGGCATTGGTTTTTCATCCTCATAAATTTCCCAAAGCCTGTCGAAAGAAAGGAATTTTTCTTCTTCAGGAAGTGATTCATGAAAAATGCGCTCTACCGGCGGGTATACATAGCAATTCGCAGGATCGGTGGATGATCCTACCATAAACGTGGTGTATTCGGGACCAGAAATGAATTGCTCTACAAAAAGACCATCGGCCAGTAAATTCCAGCCACGGTATCCTTTTTTAAGCTCTTCCACTCTTTCGGCCAATTCTTTATCGGTATACACTACATTTTTTACAGAAACGCCCATGCTTCCTCCGGACACAGCCGGTTTGATGATAAGCGGAGCACCGAGGCGTTTACAAATACCTTTTATCGATTCTTCGCTTCCGTCGATGATCTCCCATTTGGCGGTTGGTACGCCGGCTTCGTCAAAAGCCTTTTTCATGGGGATCTTGGAAGTAGTGATGTTATAATAATGATCGTTGGAACCTGTGTAGATCAGTTTGCATTTTTCTAGTTCATGAATGACAGAGACACCGGGAGTGCCATTGATCTCGTCGCCATCGCAAAGATTCAGGACAAGGGGGATCTTGCGGCCCGATCTTTTTTTGATCGTACTGACAACCTCTTTGTAGTTATTCATGGTAACGGGTTGCCATGTCCAATCGGCTTTCAGTTCTTCGAAAGCTGTGGTATATTCTTTCAGACTTTGGGAAAAATCGTAGTAATACTGAAGATTAGGGTCATCGGTTTGGAGATAGGGATACAATACCCAGACCTTTAATTTTCCGATAGGGTCAACCTCAGGACGGCTGATCCGCTTCTTAAGCCCTTTTTTCTTTACTTGACCGATCATGCAGTTGTTGTTGTATAAAACGGGTAAGGGTATAGCTTCTCAGTACTTCGGGACTGATATGCGCTGCCCCTTTGATTTCACCCAGGCATCTGCTGGTTCCGCAATAGCAGGTGAATGGTTGTGACATGTCCCATTCGGTAGAAGGATAGAAAAAGGTCATTTCATCACCTTCAGCAATTGGCTTCAGTGCTATTACCTGCATGCTGTACGTATCAAAAAACACATTGGGATCACAGCTGTGATTGATATACTGCAAATGCTCGGGCTGCAGCATAATGTGTTTGCCGATACCAACCTGTACGGTCAGATAAGTGGGATGGGATAATACGCTACCGGCAGAGAAAGTGGTAACGACCTGCCCGGGTTCATATCCCCGTTGCGCGAAAAAAGCCTTTTGATTGTTATCTACATTTTGCCGAACTACGGCAAATTCATGATCGCTGACGAGGCGATACGATGGGTTAGTGGCGGTAATCATAATTGAATTGATATGAAAAGATAGATATAAACTTTAATGTAACAAATGATGCTAACTCAAATGTGAATAATTTCTTCATTTGCTTAATAACATTCTTCATTAAAGTATCATTTGATATATGCAATCATCGTTTCAGCTGATCCATTATCGCCATTGTTATTCACATTGCATTCTATCTCCGGAGTATTCACTATTCATTAACCATGGAATGCCTTCCATGCAAGTACCATCCTTATTTCTCCAAAGCTGGCGGTGTTTCCCAACCTGTCCTTTATGGGTACAATGGAATCTCCTTCTTTAAAACCGGTTAAGGCCGGTTCGATCAATGATAGCTTTTCGGGAGTGATGAGCTCTTCAATGTGAATATCCCCCTGTTTGATATAATGACTAAGATGCCCTTCGATGGTTTGTGGAGTAAATCCTCTTTCTTTTGCAATATCCGCAACGGAACGACCTTCTTTGAATAACCGGAATGATTCTGCCTTGGTATCGATCTTAACCGGCTTTTCCTTCTTAACAGTTGTTTTCTTCTCCTTTTTAGGAGCCACCTCTTTTTCTGAAATGCGGGAAGAAAGATTGTTTTCCTTTGAATAATCCAATATGATATCAAGAAACTGCTGGCCGTATTTTTCCACTTTCACCTTGCCAAACCCTTTGATCTGTTCCAGTTCATCTTCTGTTTGCGGCAGGTAGCTGACCATTTCTTCGAGGGTTTTGCCGGAAGCAATCAGATAGATCGGAAGGTCCTTCTTTGAGCAGATAGAATCCCGCAGCTTTTTCAACCGGTCATATAAAACAGCATGTGGCCCTTTGGGTTTTTGAGTAGATACACCCGCATAGGCATTAATGCTAACAGGTGGTACTACAAAGTTTCTCTTCTTCCGGTGCCAGCTTTCTGCATCGATGTGGCCATCGAATCCTTTTAAAAGAAAGAGTTTCATGTATAGCTCAGCAAATACTTCTTTAGCCAGGTCGTTGAACTCCTTCGCGTGTTGCTTGCTATCTGTTACCACGGGCGACTGGTACAGCATATCGATAACCGGTTGTATTTCCTTTACGAAATGGGCGGCTCCGTCCCGGAGCTTGGTTTGCAGCAATGTATTTTCTTCGGTCAGCAGGGTTTGTTGTCCCTGTGCGCGGAGCCAGACATGAAATTTTTCAGCTGTCACCTGCAAAGCCTCCAGTTTATCCGATAATGTTCCGGCCCATGATTTCGCTTCTTCATTATACGAGGATTCATTGGTGATTATATATTCTTTTAATTCAATACCGGCATTTACAGCGGTGCCGAAATCAAAGGCTGCGATCATCAGGTTGATATGATAGTTTCTGCGGGCAATAACCAGTTCGTCTTCGAGAGCATCGGGCTGAATACAACTTTGTGTAAAGGCGGTGATCCGTTTATCGGTCATAAGACTATTGGGTCTTATGCGGCTTTGCAATACCATTCCTTCCAGGTTGGTGCAACGGCTTAATGCTACATATACCTGTCCGGCGGCAAATGCATCGCCAGCATCAATGATCGCTTTTTCAAAAGTGAGGCCCTGGCTTTTGTGGATGGTAATGGCCCAGGCAAGGCGTAGCGGGAATTGTGTAAACGAACCCAGTTCGTCTTCATCCATGCCCCGGCTGGCTTTATTAACGGTATAGCGGATATTCTTCCAGGTTTCCGGTACTACTTCGATATCGCCTGCGTCTTTTGTTTCGACGGTTATCTTTTCTTTTTCGAGTTTTTTGATAACACCGATCTTACCATTAAAGTATCGTTTGGCCCTGTCGCTGTCATTCTTGATAAACATCACCTGCGCACCAGGTTTCAGGTAAATGATCTCATCGGCGGGATATGCATTTTCCGGGAATTCTCTTTTGATCTCTGCTTTATAGGGTGTAGCTGATTCTGGAAGCTGCTGCAATTCGCCGGAATTGATATTCTTTGCTTTTTCATTATGTGTAGTGAGAACGATATACCCATCTTCCTTTTCCCTCCGGAAAGAAGGTTGATACCGGCTTTCCAGTATATGCATACCATCTTCATCGAGTTCATTATTGCGTACCTGGTTCAGTACACGGATAAATTTTTCCTCGCTCTGCCGGTATATCCTGGTAAATTCTATATATACCGGCAGTTCTTCGCGCAGCACAAAACTGTCGAAGAAATAGGGACTGTTGTAAAACTCCGAAAGCAGGTTCCATTCCTGGTCCCTGATAACCGGCGGCAACTGAAACATATCGCCGATAAATAATAATTGTACGCCGCCAAACCGTTCAAATGGTTTATTGCGGGTATGTCTTAATACGGTATCGATCGCATCCATTGTATCACATCGCACCATGCTCACTTCATCTATGATCAGCAGTTCCAGTTGTCTTAGCACTTTTAATTTATCACCGGTCAGGCGCAGCCGGCTTAATAAGCCATGCCGGTCGATACTGTCTTCATTTTTAGCAGAGAATTTCCCGGTTTCGGGAAGGAATGGTGCAAACGAAAGCTGGAAGAAAGAATGAATGGTTACACCGCCGGCATTGATAGCTGCTACACCGGTTGGTGCTATGACAGCCATTTGCTTTGCACAGTTTTCCCTTATATATTTCAGGAAAGTTGTTTTGCCGGTACCTGCCTTGCCCGTTAAAAAGATGGTACGGGAACTTTGATTGACAAGATCCAAAGCCAGCTGAAACATTTTATTACTACTATCGTAGGTCATCATAATCTGGTGCGAAATTAAGTAAATATAAGAGCAGGGAAGAGAGAGAGCGGAGGAATAGAGCGGAGTTGGCAATCCTCGCTCCGCTCTATTCCTCCGCTCTCTTTCTTTCTATGCGACTTTCGCTCCACCAAGCAGAAGCAGTTCACTGACCTGTATTTCGGTAACATATCTCCTGTTTCCGTATTTGTCGTAATAACTCCTGTTGACCAGCTTGCCTTCTATAACAATCTCTTTTCCTTCGATGAGATATTTTTCAGCTATGCCGGCGAGTTTACCCCAGGCTATCAGGTTGTGCCTTTGTGTTTCCGTTACTTTTTCTCCCCGCGCATTGCGGTACGTTTCGCTGGTTGACATAGTGAACCTGGCCGATTTTCTTCCACACTCTGTTGTAAATATTTCGGGTCTGTTACTAAGGACGCCAATTAGCTGGACCTTGTTTTTTAATGCATACATAGGGATAAGTTTATGGTGAATCAACCAACTACGATATTACTAAAATGATTAGGAAACAAACAAAATAAAGCCTCCGAAAAACAACAGATTTTATGTTTTTATTCCCGGAATAAATTCAGGCCGTTATTTCATCCATTTATAAAAAAGCCGGGAGCAATTGCTCCCGGCTTTGAAAACGATGATTGATATTATCAGAATTTAAAACCCTGGTACAACAGTTTTCCCTGTTGAACAGCGCTTCCTTCCTGTACAGAAACAAGGAACATTCCCGGTTTCCATCCCGGCATATTTTCCATACTGATGATATTCTGTCCTTTGCTTACGCTCTTCACGCTTGTGTTGACCAGTCTGCCACTCATATCGCTGATGCGGATGGTAACCGTACCGGCAGCTTTGGCGTTATAGCGGATAGAGAATTTATTCAGTACCGGGTTCGGGAAGATCAGCATACCCTGTCCCCTGTTTTCAGAAACCACTTTTACTACAGATGAATAACGGGCTGGTGCATCCTGCGCTACCATCTTCAGGCGATAATAATTGATACCTTCTTTAAAACTATTATCTGCAAACCCATATTTGTTCAACCCGTTCCGGTTCTTCGATGCCTGGCTGTTGATAGAGTAGAAATGAGTTCCGTCGGCACTTACCTGAACTTCAAAGTTCTTAACCGGCTGATCGTTTTCCGTTACCCATTTCACTACATTCTCACCAGTTGTTTGTTCTACATAGAACTGGCGGAGCAATAAAGTAGCCGAGCAATCGGGATATATTTTAGAAGAATCTTCCGTATATAATCCGGCGGCATCTGTTACGCGCAGGCGGATCATCCAGTAATATTCTTCCCCGTTGCAACCGATCCTGGCAACCGATACCGATGTACTCTTGATCGTATCGATCGGGCTCGGGTGCTCGTGGTTGTTATGGCGAAGGATCTTCTGCCATTCGTATTTCAATTGGCCCGGTCCATGCTCAGCGTCGGTAACGCTGGCTGTTAATGCATAGATCGTATCCGTACCCAATGGCCTGTACGTTGAATTATTCTCCGGGCTGGTGATATGCACCATCGGCGGTGTATTATTCAAAGAGATGATCACGCTGTCGACAGCGGTAGCATTCATATTATCCTTTACAGTCAGTGTTACCACAAACTTTTTAGGACCTGTAGCTGTAAATGTATGTGCCGGGTTAGCCGTTGTATTTACGGCAGAGCCATCGCCAAAGTTCCATGAATAGGTCAATGCGCTGCCTTCCGGATCGAAGGAGTTGCTGCCGGTGAAATTCACATTGAGTGCAGAAGGGCCATAGGTAACATTCGAAGTTGCTTTGGCAACAGGGAACTGGTTACCACCATAACCGATCCTTTTTACGCTGTTGGTGCCGATATCAACATATACCAGTGTTCCATCCAATGGATTTTCGATAAGACAGGTAATGGCCACCATTCCGCTGGCGAAATCTTCTACCTTCTGTACAACATCGGTAAAGCCGATCGTGAAGGTCTTGATCCATTGCGCACCGTAATCCGCATGGAAGTAAGTATTCCTGTAATTAGCCGGGAATAAATTACCGGTATACCAGAAACCACCTACACTACAGTTACCGGGGAATGGAGAGCCTGCTACACCTGATGCCGCCGTTCCGATCTGTGCAAAGCTGGCATTGTTTCCATTGAACTTCGGCACTCTTGAACTATCCTCGAAGTGTTTCCAGTCGATAGCAGGACGATTGTGAACATACCGGTAAGGAACGGTGCCGGTGATCGGTACAGATGGATTACAAGGATTGAATACCGTGGTCGATCCATCAGCTGTTGCCTGCTTGATCAGATTATTAAAGGTGAAATATTGCTGTGTGCAACCTGCAGTACCAAATAATGGATTAGGTTCATCTGTATTGGCTGGTGCAATGGCTGAATACGGACTTTCTCCCGGCTGACCAGGTACTTCATAATTAACACCTTCGAAGATGGGCCATCCAAAATTGGAACCGCCATTTTTCACGATATCCAGTTCTTCATAGGTTCTCCAACCCACATCTCCTACATACAATTCACCGATATCGCCTGCTTCGGGATTAGTAGATCCTTTGCCGGGGCGGATATTAAAGCGGAATGGATTACGGAAGCCCAGTGCCCATACTCTTGATTTGGGTGCGCGAGGCGTAGCGGCTACATAGAAAGGATTGCTTGGTATGCCATTGCCGGTTGCAGGATCGATACGCAGGATCTTTCCATTGTGGGAATTCAAATATTGTGCTCTCATCGCGCCGATATTCTCTTTTTGTGTAATGATGCCATCGGACAATGCCTGCGCATAATAAGTCTGCCCATTGTTACCGACATCAGTACTGTTATAGGTACCGCCATCACCTGCCGATACCAGTAAGGTTCCATCGGAAGCAAACACCAGTGAGCCCATACCATGCGAATCGTGCAGCACAGGAATACCGGTTGATTTTGTTTCACCGATAAGAATAAGTCTTGAAGCCGGATCTGCTATAATATTCCCACCGGTTGTGTTGGTATGGAAACGGCTGACGCGACCAATAGTAGCCTGTGCAGCAGAAGCGGCATCAGTTGTATTCGGATTATAGTTAGGTGTGCCGAAGTTCAACAGGTAATGCCTGTCTACTACATAGAGACAATAGATATACCCGTTATTCTCGAAATCGGGATCGAGTGCAAAACCATTCAATCCATGATCATCCCAGTTACCTACTTCCGCTGTGATATCAAGTACTGGTGTGGTTTGTTTATCATACAACTGGGTTGTCGCATTCCTGTTACATACATATACTTTACCTGCTTTTTCCCAGACAAACAATTTCTGTCCGTCTTTTGAGAAGGCTGCGCCGATCGGCATATCCCATCCTGCTCCCAGGTTGGTAACAGGCCATGTCGGTGGCGGTGTTGTCGTTACCGTTAATGATACCGGTGTGGTATGCGTTAATGAACCACTTACACCCTGTACGGTCAGACTATAAGTACCGGCCGGTGTGGCTGCTGTTGTAGTAATTGTCAATACTGAATTGGCAGCAGGTACCGGTGATGCCGGGTTAAAGGAAGCGGTCATTGTTGCCGGTAAGCCGGTTACGGAAAGTGTAACAGGATTTGCAAACGTTCCTGATTTGGTAAGATTGATCGTATAAGAAGTGCCATTACCTGCTGTTACATTCTGAACAGATGGTGAGGCGCTGAGTGCAAAATCTCCGGGACCGTTGATCACGAGTGTAGCCTGTTGTGTATGCGTGATCGATTCTGCAGTGGCGGAAAGTGTAAAGTTGTATGACCCCGGTGAGGCATTGCTGGTCACCACATGGAACTGTGTTTGTCCCTGTGCTGTCAGCGGGTTCACTACAAAGCTGCCTGTTACATTAGCGGGCAGACCGGTTACGGCAAGTACAACATTATTGCTGGTAAATCCATTCTGATAAACAACACTTACATCATAATCAGCGCTGCCTGTTACCTCTGCACTTTTATTTGGCGCAAGTATCGTAAAGGAAAAATCAGCAGTGATCGTTACTGCTACCGGTGCCGATGTAGTGATATTACCGGCTGCATCACGTGCGCGGGCTGTCAGGGTGTGACTGCCGCTGGTAGCTGTACCGGTATTCCATGATACGGAATAAGGCGCTGATAAATCCTCTGCACCGAGATTCACGCCGTCGAGTAAGAACTGCACACCTGCTACACCTGTATTGTCGGTAGCGTTGGCAGTAACATTGATCGTGCCTGAAACATTTCCTGCTGCCGGAGCGGTAATGGAAACGGCCGGTGCTGAATTGTCTACACCCAACGGTGTGTTCATATCGGTTTGTATTTCGGCAGCGGTCAATGCTTTCTGGTAATATCTTACTTCATCGATAGCTCCATTGAAGTAATCGCCAAATGGCTGGTTCGATCCCAATCTTATATTGGTTGGATTGATCGCAGTAATAGTACCGGAAGAAACTACATCGGTACGGTTCGTTACATCCACTCCATTTACATAGATCGTAAAACGGCTTGCCTGTGCCAGTGTGCCGTTGTACGTGATCGTAACATAGCTCAACTGACCGGCAGTTAATACATTATTATTACTATGAAGAACGAGCCTGTTGCTACCGGTCCACCAATAAGCGGAGATACCATTGGTAACAGGACCTGCATCGGCATCGCCGGTAGAGTGTGCATAGAAGTAAAGGAAGTTATTAGCGTCGATGGTTTGGCTCCAGATAGTTCCCCACTCATTGAGGTTGGTGCCTTTTACCCATGCGCTCCATGTATAGCTTTGGCTGGGATCAAGTGTAAAGTCTGCGTGATCGGCAATACTTACATAATTGCTGCTGCCATTCAGGTTTACTGATTGCAGGTATTTGCCCGCTGTCCAGGTTGCGCCTGATAAGGTGCCCGGGTGACTTTTACCTGATACATCTCCTGCATTTGTTCCTGATCCCTCATCGAATGGAAGTGCCACGATAAGATTGGTAATTACATTGCTGACAGTAACACTTACTGAAGTTGAAGTAGTGGTGTTACCGGCTGCATCGCGCGCACGGGCTGTCAATGTATGGCTGCCATTGGTAGCTGTGGCTGTATTCCAGGAAACTGAATAGGGTGATGAAGGATCTTCCGTACCAAGATTCGCACCATCGAGTAAGAACTGAACGCCTACTACACCGGTGTTATCAGAAGCGGTAGCAGTAACATTGACAACTCCTGTTACTGTTCCTGCGGCAGGTGCGGTGAGCGATACTGTTGGCGCCTGTGTATCAGGAGGATTATTCAATACGGAAACTATTACAGCAGCCGATGTGGTGATATTTCCGGCTGCATCGTGTGCTTTTGCCGTTAAGGTATGATTGCCGTCGGCAACACCTGTTGTATTCCAGGAAACTGAATAAGGAGATGAAACATCTTCTGTACCGAGATTCACACCATCCAGCAGGAATTGAACACCAACCACTCCTGTATTATCTGTTGCATTGGCTGTTACATTGATCGTACCTGCAACTGTTCCGGCAGCAGGAGCGGTGATACTTACAGCAGGGGCCTGTATATCATTATTTACTGTAACAACAACTGCTTCGGATACTGTTATATTACCGGCCGCATCCCTTGCGCGTACTGTCAGGTTATGAAGTCCGTTTGCTGTAGTGGTTGTATTCCAGGAAACTGAATAAGGAACTGAAAGATCTTCTGTACCGAGGTTCACACCATCGAGCAGGAATTGAACGCCCACTACTCCTACGTTATCTGTTGCAGTAGCGGTGACAGTGATAGTGCCTGTTACACTTCCGGCAGCCGGTGAGGTGATTTCAGGAGATGGTGGTTCCGTATCGGGGGGATTGTTTTGTATAGTGACTGTAACTCCTGCGGAAGTAGTTGTATTACCGGCAGCATCGCGGGCGCGGGCTGTCAGTGTATGATTACCATCTGCTATGCCGGTTGTATTCCATGATACGGTGTAAGGAGCTACGGGATCTTCTGCTCCCAGGTTTACACCGTCCAGCAGGAATTGAACACCTGCAACACCTGTATTATCTGTTGCGCTGGCTGTTACATCAATAGTACCGAGTACAATGCCGGCAGCAGGAGCGGTAATACTTACCACTGGTCCCTGCAGATCATTATTCACCGTAACAACAACCTGGTCAGAAGTACTGCTGTTACCGGCAGCATCACGCGCACGGGCTGTGAGCGTATGACTGCCATTGGTTGCGGTCAGCGTGTTCCATGACAGGGTGTAAGGAGCTATAAGATCTTCTGCTCCGAGGTTCACACCATCGAGCAGGAATTGCACACCTGTTACCGCTGTATTATCGGTAGCTGTAGCTGTTACATTCACACTGCCCGTTACATTTCCTGCGGCGGGTGCGGTAAGACTTACAGCCGGAGCTTCTGTATCATTATTCACCGTAACAACCAGCTCTGTAGAGGTAGTTGTATTGCCGGCAGCATCACGTGCACGGGCCGTGAGCGTATGACTGCCATTGGTACCAGAGAGTGTGTTCCATGAAATGGTATAAGGAGAAGAAAGATCTTCTGCTCCGAGGTTCACACCATCGAGCAGGAATTGCACACCGGCTACACCCACATTATCTGTTGCATTTGCAGTAATATTAACGGTACCGCTGACTGTTCCTGCAGCCGGAGCCGTGATGTTTACAGCCGGCGCTGTATTATCAACTCCCATTGGTGAATTCATATCGGTGATGATCTCGGCCGGTGTAAGCAATCGTTTATAATATCTTACTTCATCGACTGCACCATTCAGGTATTCGCCGAATGGCTGGTTGCTACCAATGCGCGTGTTTGTCGGGTTGATCGCAACAAGAGCGCCCGAAGAAGAAACATCTGAACGGTTGGTAACATCCACTCCATTTACATAAATAGTAAAACGGTTGGCTTGTGTCAATGCACCATCATAGGTAACCGTAACATAACTCCATTGGCCGATGGTGAGTACGTTGTTATTACTGTGTACACCAAGTTTATTGGTACCGTTCGTGTTCCACCAGTACACAGACAAGCCATTAGTCACCGGTCCGCCATCGGGATCGGTAGTGGTATGTGCATAGAAATAAAAGAAGTTGGCATTGTTCAGTGTCTGGCTCCATACCGTGCTCCATTCTTTCATGCTGGTATTTTTTAACCAGAGGCTCCAGGTATATTTCTGTGTGGGATCGAGCGAGAAATCATTGTGATCGGCGATTGCTATGTAGTCATTTGTACCATCGAAATTAACTCCCTGGCCGTATTTACCGGTTGTCCAGACAGGACCGTTCGTTAATGCACCCGGGTGACTGCTTCCTGAAATATCGGCGGCAGCCGTGCCGGTGCCTTCATCCAATGGAAGAGCCGTGATCAATGTAGTGGCTGTATTGCTTACCGTTACATTCACTACGGCTGAAGTGGTAGTGTTGCCGGCAGCATCGCGAGCACGTGCCGATAAATTATGACTGCCATTGGTAGCAGTAGTTGTATTCCAGGAAACTGAATAAGGAGATGAAAGATCTTCTGCTCCGAGATTGACGCCATCCAGTAGAAATTGCACACCGACCACGCCAACATTATCTGTTGCATTGGCACTTACATTGACCGTTGCAGTTACTGTTCCCGCAGCAGGTGCTGTAAGTGAAACAGCCGGCGCTTGTATATCATTGTTCACGGTTACTGCTACAGGGGTGGAAACAGTAGTATTGCCGGCAGCGTCGCGGGCTCTTGCTGTTAATGTATGACTGCCATTGGTGGTAGTTGTTGTGTTCCAGGAAATAGAATAAGGAGATGAAACATCTTCTGCTCCCAGGTTCACTCCGTCGAGCAGGAATTGTACACCGGCTACTCCTGTATTATCAGCAGCTGTTGCTGTCACATTAATAGTACCTGCCACATTTCCAGCCGCAGGTGCAGTAATAGCAACAGCAGGCGCCTGTGTATCGGGAACTGTATTAAGTACATTCACTGTTACACCTGCTGAAGTAGTAATATTTCCTGCTGCGTCACGTGCACGTGCTGTGAGTGTATGATTGCCATCTGCAATAGTGGTACTGTTCCAGGAAATTGCATAAGGCGCTGTGACATCTTCTGCGCCAAGGTTCGCTCCATCGAGTAAGAATTGAACACCGGTTACGCCGGTATTATCTGCTGCATCGGCTGTGACATTCACTGTGCCGGATACTGTTCCTGCTGCAGGTGCGGTCACCGATACGGTTGGCGCTTGTGTATCGTTGTTGACAGTAACATTCACGACTGTCGATGTAGTGGTATTGCCGGCAGCATCACGTGCGCGGGCTGTCAGGGTATGCGCGCCATTGGTGGCGGTACTGGTATTCCAGGAAACTGAATAAGGGGAAGAAAGGTCTTCTGTTCCCAGGTTCACCCCGTCGAGTAAGAATTGTACTCCTGTTACGCCGATATTATCGGTTGCTGTTGCAGTCACATTTACAGTACCGGAAACAGTACCCGCAGCCGGTGCTGTTACTGAAACGGCCGGTGCTTGTGTATCCGGTGCATTACCGGTATTCATATCGGTAATGATCTCGGCAGGAGTTAATAAACGACGATAGTATCTTGCTTCATCTACGGCTCCATTCAGGTATTCACCAAAGGGCTGGTTGCTACCGATACGTGTATTGGTTGGATTGATAGCAGCAAGCGTACCTGAAGAAGAAATATCCGAGCGGTTGGTAACATCCACTCCATTTACATAAATCGTAAAACGATTGGCCTGTGTTTGTGTACCATCATAGGTAACGGTCACATAGGCCCATTCCCCTACTGTCAATACATTATTATTACTATGCACACCCAGTTTGTTGGTGCCATTGGTATTCCACCAATACACAGAAAGTCCATTGGTAACCGGGCCACCATCAGGATCGGTAGTAGTATGCGCATAGAAATAAAAGAAGTTGGCATTGTTCAATGTCTGGCTCCAGACAGTACTCCATTCTTTCATGCTGTTACTTTTCAACCATAAACTCCAGGTATAACTCAATGTTGGAGTTAAGGTGTAATCGGCATGATCCGCAATGTTGATGTAATCATTTGTACCGTCGAGATTAATTCCCTGGCCGTATTTGCCTGTTGTCCAGGCAGCGCCATTGGTTAATGTGCCGGGATGATTGTTGCCGGAACCATCTGCGGTAGTGGTGCCGGTGCCTTCATTCATACGCAGTTCGGTGATCACACCCGATACAAACGGTGCATTGTGCAGATCAATAAAACTTAGTGTGAAGATGGAAAGAAGAAGAAAAATCTTAAGCAAAGAATTTTCCAGGGCAATAGATTGCCTTCTCACTGGATGACTTGGTAGCATGTATACCTTTTTTTAGATGATGATTAAGGATCCTTTCAGATAGGGTAATCGACATTAACTCTTAATCTCTCATAGGTATAACTCACTAAACATACGGGATTTTTAATATCTAACAATCAAAACCAGGAGAGTTGAATAAAAAAAATCCGCCCGGCAGATTGCCAGGCGGATCGTGGTTTTACGTTGGGTCCGCTGCTGCGGACTTCTTTTTTCAGCTCCACAATCTATCCCATGAACGGACATTGTCCCATTCAGGAGTAGGGCCGAAATAGTTTTTGTTATCAGGATCGAGATGCTTTTTAATTTCTTCTTCCACCAGTTCTATACCGAGGCCCGGGGTGTCGGGAACATTGGCAAAGCCCTTCTCGAACAAGGGTTTACCGTCTTTTGTTTTGACAAGGCTGGTCCAGTAAGGAGTATCCAGCGAGTGGTGTTCCAATGCGACAAAGTTCTGCGTAGCTGCGGCGCAATGTACATTAGCCATGAAGGAAACCGGCAGCCCGGCAAAGTGCATGGCCATCGCCACTCCTTTTTCCTCGGCATAGTCGCCAATCTTTTTTGTCTCCAGCAGTCCGCCCGAAGTAGCCAGGTCAGGATGGATCATGTCTATTGCGTGGGCATCGAT
This sequence comes from uncultured Bacteroidota bacterium, assembly GCA_946479615.1. The sequence continues at coordinate 32,596 of CAMLGR010000011.1, forward strand.
CAGTTTGATAAATTCTTCTTTGAGATAGATATCCTCACCGGTAATCGTTGGTGTATCGATAGACATGGAGATCTGTTTCCATTCTTCGGTAAAATGCCAGGGGATCATATCTTCCAGCCAGGCTAAACGATATTTATCCAATGCTTTTCCTAAACGGATACAGTTGTTTACATCGAAGTGACCATAATGATCAGAGGCCAGCGGCACATCATATCCGATCACGTCACGAACCTGTGCTACATATTTTGCAATTTCTTCCAATCCTTTTTCCGTGATCTGTACCTGGGTAAAAGGATGCTCCGTAGCGCCATAGGTCATGGGCGTCATATTCCATTGACGACCTACATCCCAGAAATTGGAATTGACAATCGTGCCCGGTATTTTACGGATGAGTTCGATACCAAGATCCATTTTTAAAAACGTGAATCCTTTACCTTCCAATCTTTCTTTCAGTTTTGCAGTGAATACTTTTGGATCTTCTTCTTCCGGCGTATCGGCATACAATCTTACTTTATCCCGGTACTTGCCACCCAGCAATTGATAACAGGGAACGTTGTAGGCTTTTCCTGATAAATCCCACAGCGCCATTTCAACCGCACAAACACCACCACCCTGGCGGCCATGAAAACCAAATTGCTTGATGCGTTTAAACACCTGCTCCACACTACAGGGATTCATTCCCATGATCCTGCTTTTTAAAAACATGGCATAACGGAAATCGGCACCATCTCTTACTTCGCCATAACCGGAAATACCCTGGTCGGTATCGATACGGATAATGGTGCAACGGCCGGTGCTGTTCATCACCGTGGTGTAACGCATATCTGTTATCTTAAGCGAAGAAGGACCTGAATAGCGGTTTACTTTAGAAGTACTGTGGGCCAGCGTGTCTTCGAGCGGGGCAAACATAAATCCTCCCAGCGCCAAACCGCCGAGCGCTGATTTCTTTAAGAAGGAACGGCGACTGCTTTCGCTTTGCTGTTTATCGTCAACGGTTTCGTTATTATCATCGCGTAAGCCAAACTTGGCGAGATATTTTTCTGATGGGGTCATAATAAATGTATTTAAGTGTTAGTTGATTTTTTTTAGAATTTAGAATTCATAATTCTACATTCTTAATTCTTCTACCAGGTCCGGTCTTTCATGAATTGATCGAGTTCCTGTCTTGACATGGGAAGTTTGGAAGGATTTTCATCCAGCCATTTCAAAAAATCTTTTTTGATCTCCTCTGTCCATTTTGTATCGATCTGCCCGGGTGTATATTTTCCTTCGCGCAGGCGCTGGTGACCAAATGCATCGCGTAAGGAAATAAACTCGGCGTTGAGCACCACTTCTTCCACGAGATAAGCAGGGATAAAGACGATGCCGCCTTTTTTCGCCAGCGCAATATCACCGGGTAATACTGTAGCGCGACCGATGCGGATCGGAACATTGATACCTGCCAGCATCATTTGTTGTATATAAGAAGGATCGTATCCTTTTATCCAGGCATTGAATCCATCGATCTCATTAAGTCCTTCCACATCCCTGACAGAGCCATAGAAGATCACGCCCTTGTGTGATTTGGCATAGATGGCATTGCCCAGGTTATCGCCGATCAATGTGCCATCCACTACTTTTCCATAACTGTCGGCCACATAGATATCGCCGTTCTTTAATACATCAATAGGCCATGAATTGGTAGCACCGATACGACCTTCGGCCTTGCCTTTGTCGGTAATGACCTTGTCAAGATCGGGACGAAGCGGCATGTACTGGGCGGTGACTACTCTTCCCACCATGACTGAATCATCATGCAATACCATCCAGTCGCCTTCAAACTGATTTTGAAATCCTTTGTTGCGAAGAATGCCCCAGGCTTCTTCGAGGTGAACGCCTTTTAAACGTTCCATTAATTTATCGGGAACCCGTGGTCTTCCATCCGGTGAGCGTTCGCCTTTCCAATCGGGGGTAATGGCTTTGATCTGGTCGCTGGTAAGCGTTACCTGCTGCGCCTGTGAAAAGAAAAATGTACAGATCCATACAGCAAGAAGTAGTATTCTGTTTTTCATATCGCTGATCGTTTGTTTTTATGATATAATAATTAGGTTATTGCATATTGGCAATATCCTGGAACTCATCTTCGAGTTTCAGGCTCAATCGTTCGAATATTTTGAAATACTTCAGGTAAATAGCGTTGTGTTGTTTCTTGGGATAATACTCATCAGTTAAGATCACCGTCTGCGCCGCTTCATCGAGGTCTTTATACAATCCCATTTCAATTCCACTAAGAAGGAATGCACCAAGTGCGATGCTGTCTGAATTTTTTCGCAGCGAAACTGGTTTATTAAAAATATCGGCGATCATCTGTGTGCAGAAAGGAAGGGAAGCAAAGCTGCCGTGAACGGAAAGGCTTTTGAAGGAGCGATGCTCTTCCAGTATTTTACCAATACTATAGATCTCGTAAAGAATGCCTTCTATGGTGGCCCTGATAAAATGTTGCCGTTCGTGTTTGATATTCAGCCCGAAGTAAACACCTCTTGCATTCGCGTTCCATAAAGGGGCGCGTTCTCCTAATAAATAAGGAAGAAAAAGCAATCCATCCGAACCGGGTTCGAGTTTGGAGGCTTCATCGATCAGGTTTTCCATAGTGAATTCGAGATCGAAGGGTTTGCTGAAATCGCCAAACTGCTTGGCAAACCATTCGAAAATGATCCCGCCATTGTTGGTAGGACCGCCGGAGATATAACAATCTTCGGTCAGCAGGTAATTGAAGAAACGGCGTTTGTCGTCCTGCAATACTTTTTTTCCTACTACTCTTACGGCGCCGCTATCCTCGATGGTAATAACTGCTTTATCTTCTCCCCAAACACCGGCCCCGAGTGTGGCGAGGCAACCGTCGCTGGAGCCAATTAATATCTTGGTAGAAGAAGAAAGGCCCAGCGAGGTCTGGTATTCTTTTTTTAATTGACCGGGAGATGCGAATACGGGTAATAATTCAGGTAATTGTTTTTCATCGATACCTGCATAGGCCAGTGCATCTGCTTCCCATTTTACGGTATGAATATTCATCAGGCCGGTGGCTGATGCGAGGCTATAGTCGATGACATATTCGCCGGTGAGTTGTTGTATGATATAACTTTTTAAAGAAAGGAATTTGCTGGTGCGTTTAAAATTTTCTGCATCATGATTTTTCAGCCAGGTGATCTTAATCAGCGGGGACATGGGATGTATAGGAGTGCCGGTAGCCTGGTAGATGCTTCTTCCCAATGTAGATTCATTTAATTCCTGTCCTTCTTTCTTTCCCCTGTTATCGGCCCAGGTGATAGCATTGCCTAATGGTACTCCATTTTTATCAATAGGTAATACACTGTGCATGGCTGCGCTGAAACAAATGCAGACCACATCATATTTGCGTGGATGAATCTTTTCGGTCAGCAGGTTTTTTAATACATATAACATGGTAATAAAGATCTGTTCGGGGTCCTGCTCGCTATAGTCGGGTTCGGTGTGAAAAGTAGGATAAGACCCTTTCATCGATCCGATCGTATTTCCCTTCAGGTCAAATGCCACTACTCTTACAGCGTTGGTGCCGAGCTCGACGGTGATGATGCAACTTGATTTCGTAGTCATATCATTAATTTTTTGAACTGTTATTCTTCCTGAACTGGCTTGGTGTGTAGCCGGTCAGTTTCTTGAACGTGGTGGAAAAATGTTGTGATGAATAAAACCCTGTCTCCAGGGCAATGTCTGTTACGTTTACATCCTGTCTTTTCAAAAGGCGGATCGCTTCCGATATGCGGATATTGATCAGGTAGTTCAATGGTGAGAAGCCGGTAAAGTTTTTTACTTTTTCATTAAAGGCTGTAGTACCCAGCCCTACGAGCGCTGCCATTTCTTCTACGGTCCATTGATGAGAAAGATTCTGGCGCAATGTTTTTTCCAGCTTCAGAAAGGTTTGCGGGAAATCGCGGTGTGAATTGTTTTGCCTGGTGAGCTGCCGGGTAACGAGAATAAAAAGTTCATCGATGAGTTGATTTACCCGCGTGGAATAGCCGAGTTCCTGGGTAAACAATTCATTCTGTAAACTTTGAAAGATGGAACCGGCTTCTTTTAATTTGGAAATGACCGGCGTGTTGTTCAACCACAATATCTTCTTAATAGTAATGATCTCGCCGGAAGAAATGCCGCTCCATTTTCCGAGTAATGATCTTCCATCTGTTTCTGATTTATCGGGTTCGATATGAATCCATGAAAGAGTACCAATATCGAGGTATTCTTTTTCTGCGCCTAATGTTTGACCAGGAAGAACAATGGCAAGGTCCCAGGGATAAAGAATGCAATGCTGATCGTTGACCATCCATTCAAACTTTCCTTCCATGATATAGTAAAAACGGATTGCATCTGAAATCGTAGTCGTAAATGAATTAAGGCGGATAGAATTGTTTCGCTTGAGGGCAAACTCATTGATGTGTGCAAATTGTTGCAATTCCTTCGCGATCCCCTGCTGCAATAAAAACTGATTCATGCAAACATCATTAGTGTTTAAATGTACGATCTCATGCTCTTATCTCCGCACAGAAATTTGTACAATATTTTCCGGCGGGCTTTATTGGAAGTTTTGTGTGATCGTGTTGAGATACTTTGTAGGCTGATAAGTATGCTCGCTAACGACTGAAGAACGATTGTTTATTAACCAAACAACTTGCTTTTATGAAGAAAAGACTTACACTGGCTTTTCCGCCAGGCAATTCAAAATCCTATTTATTATTTTTATTTTCCCTCCTGCTTTCTGCTTTCGCTTATGGTCAAACAGTATCCGGTACTGTTACTGATGGAGATAACAAACCTCTTTCCGGTGCTACCGTGATGGTAAAAAGTACCAAATTGGCAACCGCTACCAATGATGCCGGTCATTTCGAAATCAAAGCTGCGGGTACTGACGAACTGGTGATCAGCTCCGTTGGTTTTGCTACGCTGGAAGTTCCTGTAAAAGGAAGAGCTTCTTTGTCGATAAATTTAATGACAGATGCACAAAGCCTGAATGTAGTGGTGGTAACAGCATTAGGCATCACCAAACAGGCGCGTGGCCTGGGATATTCTACCACCAATGTAAAATCGGATGAATTGACGATCAACCGCACACCCAATGTGATCAATGCCCTGCAGGGCAAAGTAGCGGGCGTGAACATTTCTTCATTGGGAACAGGGCCCGGCGGTACTTCCAAGATCCGCATCCGCGGGCAATCCACGATCGGTGGTCAGAATAATCCATTGATAGTAATTAATGGTGTACCTATCGATAATACCAATTTCAATGATAATGCGGTGAGTGTAAAAGGTGGTGGTTCTTATGCCGATGGTGGTGATGGTCTATCCAGCATCAACCCCGATGATATCGAAAGTATGACGATCCTGAAGGGTGCACCGGCAGCTGCCCTCTATGGTTCCCGTGCACAGAATGGAGTTATCATGGTGACGACCAAAACAAAAGGCAAGACCAAGGGATTGGGTGTTACCTATAATATGAATTATACGAATGAAACACCATTGGATTATACAGATTATCAAACGGAATACGGCCAGGGTGAGAATGGTCTTCGTCCTACTGCTCCCAATCCAACATCGGGCGAGTGGTCGTTCGGGGAAAAGATACAGCCAGGCATGACAAATATTTTATTTGATGGCCTGGTTGTTCCCTACGTAATACAGAAAAGCCGTATCAAAGAATTTTACCGGAATGGTTCTAACTTTTCCAATACAGTTACGCTGGAATCATCAAATGATAAAGGCGGCATCCATCTTTCATTGAATAACACCGATAACCTTGGTATCATGCCCAATAATAGTTTTAACAGGAAAAGCATGAACCTGGGTTTCAATTATAATTTATCCGATAAACTGAGCTTTGCAGGAAATGTGAACTACTCTAATGAGTACAACAAAAATCCTCCGAATATCGGCAACCAGGATAATACCATTCCCACTACCCTGATGGCGCTGGCCAATACACTGCCATTGAGTGTACTGGAAGCCAATAAATACAATGCACAGGGAAATGAATATATCTATTCCCGTTTTATGAATCGTACCAATCCGTATTGGGTGTTGACAGAACAGTTTCATAATATCCGCCGCGACAGGATCTTTGGTAATGTATCTGCAAAATATAACCTGCGCCCCTGGTTATTCGTGCAGGGGCGTTTTGGACAGGATTACTGGTCGCGCGATGAAGATGTAAATAACTTCCCGACCGGCCAGGCGGCAAGACCTGCTGCGGCTGTAGCTGGTTTTGTGAATGGAGTATATACACAGGAATCAAGACGTTTCCGTGAAACCAATCTCGATTTCCTTATCAGCGCCAACAGGGATTTTGGTGATTTCAGTGTAAATCTTACCGGTGGTGGCAACCAGATGCGCAGGCGTTCAGATATCAATAATGTGCAGGTAACCGATTTTTCCATAAGAGGACTTTACCTGGTACAATATGGAAGAGCGAAAGATCCTACGTATGCATTGATCACACAAGGTGTAAACTCATTGTATAGTTCAGGCGAAGTGTCGTGGAAAAGAACATTGTATCTGAATGCTACGGTAAGAAACGACTGGTTCTCTACTTTATCACCGGAAAACAGGAGTGTATTATATCCTTCTGTATCCGGTGCCTATGTATTTTCGGAAACGCTTAAGAACATTCCCTGGTTATCATTCGGAAAGATCAGGGCCGGTTATGCAGAAGTGGGTAGTGATGGCGATGTGGCTCCTTTCTCTGACCAGTTGTTTTATGCGATTAGCGCCAATACAATTACCAACCCTGCGGGAACAGCTGTGTCGGTAGGTACGAGTGGAACGATTGTTCCGAATCCGAATCTGAAACCAAGCCGCACGGCTGAAACAGAAGTAGGTCTTGAATTAAAATTATTCAAGAGCCGCGTGAGTGTGGATTTCGCTATGTATAAAAAAATAACAACGGACCAGATCGTTCAGATACAGATCTCTGATGGTTCAGGCTTTGTGAATACAAGGATCAATAGTGGTAAAAGCCGTAACCAGGGTTTTGAAGGATTGGTTACTGTTATTCCTGTTCAGACAAGAGACTTCAACTGGGAGTTCACTGCCAATACCGGTTATAATAAAACAAAAGTGCTGAGCATCCTGACCAGCACACCGGGTGAACGTATTACCACTGCCACACACGTATTCAATGGTGAAGTAAGGCATGTAGTAGGACAGGAAATGGGACAGATCGCCGGGTATGGTTATGCGCGGAATGCAAAAGGCGAACGGATCTTCCAGACAAATGGATTGCCCCAAAGAACAGCTGATCTTATTTTATTCGGTAGTGCATTGCCAAAATGGACAGGTGGTTTCCTGAACTCATTTAATTACAAAGGAATTTCTTTATCTGTTTTCATCGATTATAAACTGGGCAATAAAATGCTTTCGGGCACCAACTTCAATGCGTATCGCGAAGGATTGCATAAGAACACACTGGAAGGAAGAACAACCGGTGTGGTAGGAGTAGGTGTGAATCCTTCGGGTGGTGTGAATACAGCCAATGCGGCTAACCAGACCTATTGGGAGCACCTGCGTACACAACAGATCATTGAACCCGCTGTGTATAATGGCGGTTACTGGAAACTGCGCCAGATCACTGTTGGATATGATTTCACCAGGTTTGTTCCGGCTAAATGGCCTGTGAAAGGGGTCAAACTTGACTTTGTAGCAAATAATGTACTGATGCTGAAAAAATGGGTTGATAATATCGATCCTGAAAGTATGGGTCTTGGTTCGGATAACCAGGTAGGACTTGAATCGCCTGGTATGCCAACTACAAGAGGACTGGGATTGAACTTAAACATTAAATTTTAATGCTACTACTCATGAAAAAAATACTTAACTATAGTTTGCTGGCTTGCGTGATGTTATTCGCCGCTTCCTGTGATAAAGGATTTGAAAGGCTTAACACCAATACCACCAGCCCTACTTCACTCGATCCGGCTTTGTTATTAAATAATGCCGTGATCAATACTTCATTCCCTGTCAAATCACTGGTATTTGATATTGGAATTGTACAGCAGGTCATTTCTCCTAATGGAGGCGTACTGGCGGGCGCTAATTTTAATGTTGACAGCCGTGATGTAACCAATGCTCCTATATGGGCGGCCTATTTTCAGAATGTGATCAAGTACACCGACGATGTGATTACGCGCACGAAAAGTGTACCTGCCAGGAGCAACCTGTATAATATGGCCCGCATTCTTCAATCATATGCATTTATGATACTGACAGATGAATACGGAGATATTCCTTATACCGAAGCAGGCGCTGGTTTTTCCAACCAGATCTTTTTACCCAAGTATGATGCACAGCAGGATGTTTATACAAAGATCATACAGGAACTGACAGAAGCTGCTACTGCCTTAAATGCGGCAGGTGCTATAGAGACACAGGATGTTCTATATGCCGGCAATGTTGCGCAATGGAAAAAATTTGCCTATTCTTTATTATTACGGGCAGGAATGCGGATTGCCAAAGCCGATGCTGCAAAATCATTGGCCGCGGTACAAGCTGCATTTGCAGGGGGCGTGATACTGAATAATGCCGATAATGCTTATATGAGACATGATGCCAACTATACCCAGGCGATCGGCAGCACTCTGAATGGTAGCGAGGCTGCTAACTTTTACCTGACCAAGCCATTTGTTGATCAATTAAAAAGTACCAGTGATCCGCGGTTGTCTGCGATTGCTGTCAGGTATGTGGGTGCGACCTCGGGTAACGGACAAACAGTAGCGGTAAGTACTACCGATCCTGCACAGCAGGTGGGAATGCCGATGGGAAAAGATAATGGTACTGTTGGTGCGGCTGCTACTGCCGACGGACTGGCCAGTTTTTATGATTACAGCCAGGTAGACAGAAGACGAATGGTTAAGACCTCTGCACCTGTATTTTTTGTTACAGCGGCACAAACACAATTGTTACTGGCAGAGGCAAGGTTCAAAGGGTGGATTACTACCGGAACTGCTGCACAATATTTTTCTGATGGGATCAGGGCGCATATGGATCAGCTCGCAACGTATGATGCAGGATCTGCAGTTGCCGGAGGCGCGAGAGATACGTATGTTGCTGCCAATCCATTAACGGCGGGTACAGAATTACAACAGATCAATACGCAGTACTGGATCGCCTCATTCTTAAACGGTCCTGAAGCATTTGCCAATTTCAGAAGAAGCGGATTCCCGACATTAACGCCGAATCCTTACGGACAGCCAAGCAATCCTGATGTACCTGCCGGTACATTTATCAGGAGGCTTACCTATCCTACTTCTGAATTATCAATCAATACTACCAATGTAAATGCCGCTATTACGCGCCAGGGCGCTGATAAACTGAGCACCCGCATCTGGTGGGACAAACCATAAAATCAAGGCTTTTTCGAGTCGCTAAGCAGGATCTATAGAAAAGACCTCTTTGTACTTGTTACAAGGGGGTCTTTCAGTTTGGAAGCCTGGCAGTCATGCGGTCGGCAGCCTGTAATTGACCGGCTATGACTGCTGATCCGATTAGGTATGGACTGCATGACTTAGACCGGGGTGGGGATAATTATCCCATAAAGTAAATTCTCGTTTTTATTATTGAATTCATAATCAGGGGATAAACATTGGAGCATGTTTTGTCTGGATAGATATCGGGATATCATTAAAAACAGTTTAAAGCCAACGATCATGAATTCATTACTTAAAAGAACGCTTTTGTTTTTATCCATTACATTATTTTCTATGGCAGTGTGGGCACAGGATAAAAAAGTGGATGTAGATATTAATTTAAATAAACACGATGATACAGGCTGGTATCAACGGCCATGGATTTGGGTAGTTGGCGCGGCTGTTTTTGTTTTGCTGCTGGTTATAATACTAAAACCCCGTAAAAGGGCAAGCTAACGGGAACATCAGTATACTAAAACAAAACGCCCTGTAAAATTTACAAGGCGTTCGAATGGAATTGAATCTTAATTCTGGAAAGAGTTATGTCCTTGTCTCTTTTCTAACACTAAAACAAATCGTGTTCCTGTTCCCTCCTGTGATTCTACGCTTACGCCGACCCGGTTTGACCGAAGAATATCATAAGTTGTTGCGAGGCCAAGACCTAGTCCATCTGGCTTATTGGTAAAAAAAGGTTTGAATATATTTTTAAGATTTCCGTCACTCATACCACAACCGTTATCTTCTATCTGTATTACGTATTTGTCTTCGATCGATGTAGTAACGATTTTTAATTCCCCTCTTCCCGGGGTCATTGCATCAATGGCGTTAATAATAATATTGGTGATTGCAATCTTCATCCGTGGTCTATGGAATATAGCTTTACAATCTTCTCCGTCATATTCTTTTATGATCACAATATCTTTAAGCCGGATTCTGTCTCTTGCCATTTCCAGTACTTCGTCAAGCAACGTATGAATAGAATCATTTTCTGCCGGCACCTCATCTGCAAGCTGGTATTTTAGTAACTCATTGACAAGATCATTGATCCTTCTGGAACTTCGTGCGATGATATCGATGTATACTTCGAGTTCCTTCTCTTTAAGTGCCGATTTCAGCATTTCAACAGACAGGTTGATATTGGTGAGCGGATTCCTTACTTCGTGCGCCAATACAGAAACAAATTTAATATGAGGGTTTTCCAGTATCGCAGGAATGATCCTGGGCGCGTCTGGTTTGTTTCTAATGGGAGTTATCTTCAGGAAGGAGTTAAAATCTATGGATGATGTATAATCCACCGGTGATTCCGTGCTAAAAGAAACTTTAACTGGATTCATTGTGAAGGATTTTTTTGATTAATGCCTCACCTAAAGTTGACCCTAATTATGATTGTACTTATTATATGATCGCCAGAATAAGTTATATTATTCACACATTCTGCACATTGTTGATCCTTTTTCCCGGAATACTGCCAAATAGTTTAACAGGTATTGTCTTGCCTGTGTAAAATAATGGCAATCATTAATTATGTAGCATTATCTTTTAAGGGATACCATTTAATGTTCGTCGGGAGATAAAGATATTTTGATCTCGTAACCCTTTCCGGGGGCTGATATAATATCCACACTTCCATTATAAAGAAGAGCCCTGCTTTTAATATTGATAATGCCAACGCCATTTTTTTCGATCGCCATATCACACCCCTGGCCATTATCTGAAATGATAAGTATGATCTTTTTACCTGGCTTACTTAAATGAATAACAGCCCTGGTTGCATTTGCATGTTTCAGGATATTGTTTACCTGTTCCTGTACGATACGGAAAATATTTACCTGCATCTTTTCATCTAATTCTTCGTCCTGTATTCCTTCTGTATGAAATTCGATCTTTATCGGATCGATCATCATGAGATCTTTGACCAGGTTTCTTATGTTGTCAAATAAACCAATGATATGTGTCCCCGGCACTACCAGGTTTTTAGAAATGCGTCTGATCTCTTCTATCACATCTGTTATGAGGGCGGAAGATTTTTGAAGATGAATATCTTTCTTATCATCATACATAACTGCCATCTGGATATATAATTTGACAACCGCAAGAACCTGGTTCAGATTATCGTGTAACTCTTTGCCAATATCCGATCGTTCTTTTTCCTGTGCTGTAAGTACGGCATTAGCTATTTCCTTTTCTCTCCCAGCCCGTTCCTCTACTAATTTATTTTCGGCTGATTTCTTTGCAGTGATATCCTGGGTGGCGCCGATCATTCGCAGAGGTTGGTTATCTTTTCCAAAAATAATATGCCCCCTGTCATGAACATAGAGATACTCTCCGTCTGATTTTTTGAAGCGATATTCATCCTCCCAAACATTCGAAATAGTTTCAGTAATGGTTTGTTTTAATTTTGCTGTCACGCGCGGCCTGTCTTCCGGATGGATCCGGCTCTCCCAGAAACTTTGCGGGATAAGGGCGTTTTCTATATGATATCCAAACACCCGTCTGTGACCTCCATCTATCCAGAATAATTCATTATTAACAAGGTCCAATTCCCAAAGGCAATCATTCGTCACTTCGGTGACGAACCGGTACAGGTCGTTCAATACCTTCAATTCATGTTCAGGCAGTAATAAATGGGCCGGCAGGCTATTACTTTTGAAAGAAACAGAAAGGATATCGTTATTAAAGTAAGTGATCACATCAAACCATGCGCCTTTCTCGCTCCAGTATTCTTTAAAATGAAAAGGGATGTCGTTTGTAAATGCTCTATGATAAACTGAATAGAATATAACTGGCAGGGTATCAGCGAATTTCTCCCAGAGGTTTTTTCCTACAATATCTTCTGAATTAACCTTTAATAATTGCTCTGCAGCTTTGTTCCAGTATTTTACTGTCCAGTGTTTATCAACTGTAAAAAAGCCATTGATAACAATATCAGTAATAGGCATACCGAGATGCCTGCTGTTAGCAGGTATTTTTCTGTCTTCATTTGTATTTGGAAGAATTGTGACCGCCATAGTTCCCCGTTGCATAATTAATTTTCCACCGGACCGGAATGATTTCTTTTTCATACTAATGGATTTTATTCATACCCGCTCTTTATAATTGTCAGGATCATTTTAAATCGCCCGTTAGGTTTAATAAAATTGGGAGTGTGTGCTGGTATAATAATTCCCTGGCCCGATTCCAATAAATTACATTTCTTATCAATAACTATTTCAGCTTTTCCTTCAATGATCTGTGCAAAGGTATCAAAGGGAGAAGTTTTCTCTGTCAATCCTTCACCGCTGTCAAAAGACATCACACTTATATTGCCGGTAGATTTTTTAAGAATTGTTTTGATCACTACAGCATTAGCCATATACTCGATAATTTCTACTATTATATGCGATTTCCCTTTTTCAAGTTCTGTAGTTTCAGGTGCGCCGCTATTTTCTTTATTGTCCATATTCTTAATTTTTTCTTCTCTATAACCTGTTGTGAAAAACCACACAATTAACGACCGTAACAAAGTTTGAACTCCTGCTGTCAGTAATTGTTATATACACCTTTAATTAAGTTGTATAATTCACACATCTTCCAACATTGACCGCCTTTTATCCCTAAGCTGTTTGAAGTGAGAAGGAGTAAGACCTGTTACCTTCTTGAATTGAGTAGAAAGATGTGATACGCTGCTATAATGCATCTGGTAGGCAATCTGAGTGAGGTTCAGCTCATCATATACGAGTAATTCCTTAACCCGTTCTATTTTATGTGCGATATAAAATTTTTCGATAGTGGTGCCTTGTACCTCTGAAAACAGATTGGCAAGATAGGTGTAGTCGTGATTTAACTTCTGACTTAGAAATTCAGAAAATTTTACCACCAGAGGTTCTTCTGAATAATGAACCAGTTCAATGATAACATTTTTTATCTTTTGTATCAGTACACTTTTCTTATCATCCATCAGTTCAAGGCCTGATCTCAATAATGCAGCCCTGAACTTATTTTGTTGTTCGACTGAAATAGCATCTGTAATCTCTGCCTCGCCTAATTCAATAGTAGTATAATGTAAGCCTAATTTATTCAGCTCTTCTTTGACCACCATTTTACAACGGACACAGACCATATTTTTGATATATAGCTTCAAAAAACTGTTTTAGTAATTAATATCGTAGTGTACAGACTTATGAGGTCGGGTAGGTATCTCTGGGTTTAGCATCTATCAGCAACAAACACGAGGAAGCAAAGTATTGTTTGCTGTTTTAACTCTGTATTTCCTGTAAGCTACGCTTAATAACCCGGATACCCCTGAATGTGTGAATGTTGTAACATTTTTACAGAATTGTATAGGAATCATCTGTTGGAATAGCCCCAACTTTACAACGGTTTGATCTAATCATTGAACCGTACCTTATTTATGAAACAAATAAAAACATTAGTGCTTGGTGTAGTTGCCTTTTTATCAGTATTAGTCCTGTATGCGCAACCCCGGGAAGCTTCAGTGATGATTGACAATGAAAACCGCAATGCAGTAATGATATCAATTGAACAACCTGAAAAGATAACAGGAGAGGCTTTGCAGCAACGGCTGCAACGGTCTGGTCTGAAAGAAAGATCAAGGAATGGCATTACAAAATATAAGGGTATAACCTTATCCGAGATCAGCCCGGACCAGGTGGATATTTATACAAAAGTGGAAAAAGGGCCTAACAACAGCAGTGTTGTATATATGGCTGTCTCACACGGATATAACAATTTTACTAACGGCACAGCAGATAGCCTGATCACGGAGAATATAAAGACATTTCTTCAGTCCTTTGTAAAAGATGCTGATTACCATTCCGCTGATGTCGGTATCAGCAATCAGATAAGTGATGTGAATAAGAACGAGAAAGCTTACCAGAAACTACTAGACGAACAAAGAAACCTGCTAAAGAAGAAATCCGGTATTGAAAGCAGGCTCATCGAGATACAGAATGAGCTGGCTGCAAAAGGAGAATTAATCGATAAGAAAAAAACAGGGATAGAAGATGCAAGGATCAAGCGTAGCAATATAGGCGATCAATAAAGAAGCTTTTTTATTTGAAAGAAGTAAAGGGAATGCCTTGCAAATTTATTTGCAAGGCATTTTTATTGGGAGTAATGCCTTCATATAAAGGAGAAACCATAAATGAAAAAAGCACCGAATTTCTTTCCGCACAACTTGACCAGCAAACCTTTGCCGCTTTTCTCACCCGGCGGCGGCGGTGGCGGACGCCATTGATTGATCTATCTCCCCTGTTCAGTTTATTTCTTCCGTAGAAAAGGTCTTTTTAACCAGGAGTAAATAAATCAGCCACGGGCTGGGCTGATTGTTCTTAAAACTCCAGAAGCACTTCTGGATAGGATTACCAACGTTTCAAACACGCAGGCTGATTCCGCTTATCATCCCTCTAACGTAAGATAGACGTAGGATGAACGTAAGATAAGCGGCCAGCTATCTACCCGCAATGAATGAGATAGCGTAGCAAAACAGGCGATTGACGATCAGTTCTGAAACCCTGATGGGAAAATTATCCTCTTTAAAAACAGAATGCAATCGGTTGCATTTACAGGGTAAATCGCTAATTTAGGTTACCTAATTGTTGCTGCCATGATACTAAACAGACACCATCTGTGTGCTTTGCTCTGCAAGGCCTTTCCGGCTTTTTCCCCCCTTTTGGCCCCGGTTATGTACCAATTTCCTCCATAATGATGCCCCGGAAGAGCTTTTTAGCTGTTTTTCTGTCCCTCGCTGTTATGAAATCCCGAACGCTAACCTGTGTAAAGCATGAACCCTGTTTATACCATTGTCCGCTGTTTGCCGAATGTGCCCGGTGTCCGCTCATTCACTGTATCCGTTATTCTGATAACCGTATGCCTGTTCTTTGCACCGGCTAGCCAGGCCCAGCCGGATAATTTCAATTTTATAACTTTTTCCAACGGAGATGGACTGTCGGCGAATACTCCCAACGTGATCCTCAAGGACAGGTATGGATATATGTGGTTTGGAACCGATGATGGCCTGAACAGGTTTGATGGTGAAGCCTTTACCATTTACCGGCATAATCCGGCAGACAGTACAAGCCTGCGTTCCAACCGCATCAATGCGATTTGCCAGGACAGTCTTGGTAATTTATGGGTAGGTACCGGGGGATCCCTGTCTTTTTACGACCGGAAAAAAAATGCTTTTATCAATTATGATTTTACGGCCAATGCTGTGATACGCACCTTGTGTATGGACCATCTCGGCAATTTATGGGTCGGGAGTTACCTGGGATTGTTTATGATGGACCTTCATGCAGGAAAAGTGAATCGTTACGAAGCCAATATTGCCAGGGAAGACCAGTTGTTGTCGAATACGATCGTTTCTCTTTTCGAAGATAGCCGGCACCGGTTGTGGGTCGGTACCAATAAGGGTTTACTTCTTTACAACAGGGATAAAAATAATTTTAAACGCTACCGGCATTCCGCTGACAGCTCATCGATTGGCGATAACACTGTTCGCGCAATTGCAGAGGACTTGCAGGGAAATTTATGGTTTGGAACTGATAACGGCGGACTTAGCCTGCTGCTTTCGAATGATAAGTTTAAAAATTTTCATCATCATCCTGCCGATGTTCATACGCTCAGCAGTAATCGTGTGTGGGCTATTGCCAGGGATTACGATGGCAAATTGTGGATAGGCACACAGGAGGGGATAAATATTTTTGATACCCAATCAAAAGAAGTGATGCGGATCACAGAAGATCCGCGAAATAAATATAGCCTGGTGAGCAAGGCCATAAGAAGTATTTATATTGATAAGAATGGTGTGTGCTGGATCGGCACCTACCAGGGTGGGATCAGCAAGTATGATAAGAACCTTGTGTTTTTTAATTTGCGGCAAAGCAATCCATTTGATCCTTACGGGTTGAGTGCAGCAAAAGCTACCTCGTTTGCAGAGGATAAAGAAGGAGATATTTATGTAGGTACAGATGGCGGCGGCCTTAATCATTATCATAGAAAGACAGGATTATTTTGTCATCCAAAACTTCCGGGCGATTATGATAACCAATCTATCCTTGCACTGGAACGGATCGGTGATGAACTTTGGATCGGCACCTATGAGCGGGGGTTGTATATATTAAATATCAAAACGGGAGCAGTTGCTCATTATAGTCAAAATGCCGGCTCCCTCTCAAGCAATGAAATCTTCTGCCTGAAAAAAGACCGGAATGGAAATGTATGGATCGGCACGAATGGCAATGGGGTAGATGTTTTTAAACCCGGGAAAGGAATTATAC
>CAMLGR010000012.1 GCA_946479615.1 uncultured Bacteroidota bacterium
TCATCTTTTCTAATCATGCCTTCAAAGCAGGTAGAATCAGGGCATGGGCATTTACCAACACCATCAGCATCTACCGGCTGGCAATATGTTGGAGTAACAAGTTCTTTGTCTTTGAAATCAGGAACGCCATCACCATCTGTATCGAGACTTACACCATGAGTGTTAACAGGAGCGCCGGCAGGAGTTTGTTCCTGGTCGAACTGGTCTGTTACACCATCGCCATCGCTATCAGGCAATACTGGTTTTGGAAGTTTCATCAGGCGTGGGTTGCGGATTTCGCTATAGGCGTAATCGAGTGGGTTCAGCCACCACAGTGGTTCAACAGATTTTGCACCGAGGTTGATATTCAGACCTACGCTTGCAAAGTTGTAAGAATCGAAATCACTGGTCAGGGCTGCATCACCCATTGGATGTTCCTGCCATTGCTGACCATCCAGTAAATCGTCTTTTACAATGGTCAGGCGATCTTCAATCGCGAGGTTCAGGCGTTTGCTGAGTTTGAAAGCAATGCCTGCACCGAGTGTACCAGAAGGTTTGAATGTATCGCCGAATAATTTCGGACGACGATCTCCCTGATTCTGGGCTTTGGTTTCGTATGAATTATCCAGGATGTCTTTCAGGTCCTTACGGGTATCTTTCCTGTTCTTGTAAGTTCCCTGCGGCAAAGAGTTGAACTGGGCCGTGTAAGGGTTATTGTTTTCATCCAGTGCATTGATGCGGGCATCGTATACGGTACCACCGACACCGGCGAAGCCATATACGCTAAACCCTGTTTTTGCCTTGTGGAAACGGATATTGTTGAAAGTAACAACTCCCTGTAATGACAGATCCTGAACTTTTGTTTTGTAGTTGTAATAAACCTGGTCAAAACCACCGGGTGTGCCAGTTATAGAACCTACAACAGGGCCACCCACCTGGCGTACGGGTGCGTTGTATTTATCAGACAGCGCTGAATTGTTGCCATAATTTTCATTGGCGCGCCAATCCAGGCCTTTACCAACACCATAGATGTATTCAAGTCTCATAGAGAAAACATAACCAAATGCTTTCCTGACGTGAATACCAAAGTTGGGAGCGGTAAAGAAAACGGATGGAACATCACCGCTGATATTGAATAGTCCATACTTTAAACCTAATTCCCATTGGTTACGTGGTTTTGCCGGGAAATTATAGGTTCCGTTTAAAAATTCTGTATGCTGAGGCATACGTTTCGAGGGAATAAGGGAAGAATCAGAAACATCATAGCTGCTACCCACTTTTGGTTGGGATATGCCGTATGATGCAAGAAGGCAGACAAACACTGCCAGTAAAGTGTACTTTTTGCTTACCATAAACGAGGATTAAGATTTTACGAAAAAACGATGTCCTAAATATTTGCTAATAAAACGCAAAAATATGGTATGAAGGCTAAATACCAAATTTTTGCGGTAATTATTTGAGCATATTACTGTTATTTTTCAATTACTTAGTCAAAAAAAATGCCTCTTTTGTTGCACCTGTAATCATTAATTTTTTGCGGTGTATATTGCCCTTTTTATGTATGAATTTACCCACGGGTTTAATAGATCAGGAATTAAAATCATTTGAGGTCAGGTTCCGGGAAGCCGTAAAAAGCCAAACACCCCTGCTCGACAGGATCATGCGTTATATTGTCAAACGCAAGGGTAAACAGCTCCGGCCCATGTTCGTTCTCCTGTCTGCCAAACTTTGCGGCGATATCACCGAATCAACATACAGGGCAGCATCACTGGTGGAAGTGCTGCATACTGCCACCCTTGTTCACGATGATGTAGTAGATGATTCACAGGAACGTAGGGGTTTTTTCTCGGTATATGCCCTGTGGAAGAATAAGGTATCGGTGCTCGTTGGCGATTACCTGCTGGCCAAGGGATTGCTGTTATCGCTCGACCATAACGACCACCAGGTATTGCATATCCTTTCCGATGCGGTCCGTAAAATGAGTGAAGGTGAATTGCTGCAGATCGAAAAAGCAAGATCGCTGAACCTCCGCGAAGACATTTACTTCGATATAATCCGCAATAAAACTGCTTCTTTACTCGCATCTGCCTGTGCTGCCGGCGCCTGGTCAACGAGTAAAGACGAAGCAATAGCCGAAAAAATGCGCCAGTTTGGTGAAAAAACGGGCATCGCTTTCCAGATAAAAGACGACCTTTTCGATTACGCCAGCGACAATATCGGCAAGCCTACCGGCAATGATATCAAAGAGAAGAAATTAACGCTGCCACTGATATATACGCTGAACAATATCGATAAGAAAACAAAACGCGAGATCATTTATATCGTAAAGAATAAGAACCGCGACAAGGAAAAAGTGAATTGGGTGATCGGTAAGGTCAATGAAGCCGGCGGCATCGAATATGCAAAAAGGAAAATGGACGAGTATAAAAAAGAGGCCCTCGATATTTTATACAGTTTCCCGGAAAGCCCGGTGAGAAAAGGATTGGAGGACCTGGTGCTGTATGTGACGGATAGAAAATATTAGAAAAAATGTAGAATTATGGATTGAGAATTATGAATTTTCCCATTATAAGTACATTCATAATCCTTAATTCATAACTCATAATTATCAGAGGTGTTATGGAGAAAAGATGGGCGATCGTTAAAGATGATGTTGAAAAAACTGCTTCACTGCAAAAGGCACTGGGTGTTCATCCTGTTATTTGTAAAATACTTTCCCAGCGCGGTCTCGATACATTCGATAAAGCCAAAGATTATTTTCGCCCTCAACTCTCGCAACTGCATGATCCCTGGCTGATGAAAGACATGCAAAAAGCGGTGGAAAGAATCATCGCTGCCTTTCGTGTTCAGGAAAAGATATTGGTGTTCGGTGATTATGATGTAGATGGCACTACTGCTGTAGCCAGTATGTATTCCTTCCTGAAGCCTTTACACGCTCCTCTTGATTTTTATATTCCACACCGCTACCGCGAAGGATATGGTGTCAGCAAAGCGGGAATTGATTTTGCCAAAGAGAATGGTTTTACACTGATCATATCGCTTGATTGCGGTATCAAGTCCATTGACCTGATCCGGTATGCCAAAGAACTGGGGATCGATTTCGTTGTGTGCGATCATCACCTGCCCGATAATGAACTTCCACCGGCGGTTGCTATTCTGAATCCCAAACAAACAGATTGCAATTATCCGTACAAGGAATTATGTGGTTGCGGTGTCGGATTTAAATTAATGACGGCTCTGGCCCAGACTTTACATCTTCCTTCCGAAACAGCTTTCCGTTATCTTGACCTTGTAGCAACAGCGATCGCTGCTGATATCGTTCCTATGACCGGTGAGAACCGCATACTTGCATTTCATGGATTAAAGAAAGCCAATACCGATCCTAATAATGGTATCAAAGCATTGAGCCAGCTAAGTGGTCTGCAAAATGAATTGCATATCAGCAATCTTGTGTTTATGATCGCACCTCGTGTCAATGCAGCAGGCCGTATGGATGATGCGCGCAAAGCTGTGCAGATGTTCGTTGCCGATAGTTATGAAGAATCTTTGCAGTATGCCGAAATGCTTCATCTCGATAATACCAATCGTAAAGAAGCCGATACCAGCATTACCCGGGAAGCTTTGTCGCTGATCGGGGAAAATGAACAATGGATCAGCAGCAAATCAACCGTGGTATTTCAACCGCACTGGCACAAAGGAGTAGTAGGAATTGTCGCTTCGCGGTTGATCGAGCATTATTACCGCCCAACAGTAGTATTGACCCGATCCGGGGATTATGCAGCCGGTAGTGCGCGCAGTGTTCCGGGATTTAATTTGTATGAAGCCATTCACGCATGTCGTGAATACCTCGTAGGTTATGGCGGTCATTTCGCTGCAGCAGGCATGACACTGGAAGTAGATAAGATCGATGCGTTCAGAACTAAATTTGAAGAAGTGATCGCGGCTTCGATCACCGATGAATTGCTGGTGCCTGAAATAGTAATCGATGCAGAAATTTCTTTTAAAGATATTACCTGGCCCTTTTATAATATCCTCAGCCAGATGGAACCATTCGGCCCGGAAAACCTGCGTCCTGTTTTTATCGCCCGCAACCTGGTCGACAGTGGTTATTCCAAAATTGTAAAAGAAGATCATGTGCGTTTTTCCCTGCGCCAGCAAGGGATAACCCTTAGCGGAATTGGTTTCAATATGGCGGATAAATATACATTGCTTGCCGCAGGCCAACCTGTCGATGTTGTTTTTAAAATTGATGAGAATGAATGGAATGGACAGAAGAATCTGCAAATGAGAGTGATAGATGTGAGGCAGTCGGGCAGATAGGACTTGCAGTCATTTATAAGAAGTCTTCCCCGCCTGTCATTAATTAACGCGATATAATTGCAATACTACAAGACTGCCAGGCTGAATCGTAGTTTCCCTGTTCAAAATTATTTTAGTGTTACCCTGCTCGGTGAATGCTGTTCGCCTGTAGCTTTACAACATAAGCAATAACGATCCCAACTATCTTTTGCTTATCACCTCTGACTAGTGCTGCTATCTGCGCATAGCATGTTTTATACTCCATCACTTAACAAAACAACGGCAAATGAGAAAGATTTACTTACTTCTTTTCTTTGTGCTGACCTATTGTGGTCTTTCTGCACAAACACCGGTTCCCATGTCTTCGCAACCCGGGTTGACCTACACAGAAAATTTTGCAGATGTCGCTAACTGGACAAATGGTTTTGCTTCCGGTACCGGAGCCAATCGTTTTGCACCCGTTGCGGTAAATGCGACCGGCACTATTCCCGACGGAGTAAGGATCACTACGGCTACCGCTACATTTGCTACCGGTTCAGGAGGTGGTGTGCAAAAAGGAACGCAGAGCATCGTATTGCTTTCTACCGGCGCTACTGATAATACCAGTTCGGATGCAATTGATTTTTTGATGGATTTTACCGGCGTGAATGCCGGCACACTCAGTTTCGACTGGGCCTCTGTCAATAACAGTACAGGCGACAGGAAAGGTTCTTTACGTGTTTATTACAGCACTGATGGAACATCCTTTACAGAATTGACTGCTGCACAGGTATTGAATTTTACCAATAATACTCTTACCTCGGGAAGTATAACCACGGTTGCACTTCCTGCTGCTTTTAATAACAGCGCTACGGCGCGTCTTCGGTTTTATTATAATAATGGTACAGGCGGCACTGCGGGTTCAAGACCCAAGATCAGTATCGATAATCTTACGGTAACGGCTACAGGTAGCGGCGGTGGTAATACCGTTTCTGTAGCAGCCGGAACCAATGCTGCTGAACCAGCCACCAACGGAAGTTTTACAATTGATTTCAGCACACCGACTTCAACATCTGCCGATATTGATTTTTCTTTTACCGGTACGGCTGATTTTGGTACTGATTATACCGTTTCTTATTCTACCGGCACAACGGCTTCCGTTACTTCCAGCGGAACACTCACTGTTCCTGCAGGAACTTCTTCGGTCACTGTAACGATCACTCCTGTCGATGATGCATCGGTAGAATCGGGTGAAACAATAGCGCTTGCTTTATCCTCACCAACCGGTGGTTATACGGTAGGCACCGGCAGCGCAAATATTACTTTGGCTGATGATGATATACCTCCTTCGGCATCAGTAGCGGCAGGAACCAATGCTGCTGAACCAGCTACCAATGGCTCATTCACCATTACATTATCGGCACCGGCGCCTGTGGGTGGTGTCACTGTTACGTATACATTGGGCGGAACTGCTGCATTGAATACGGATTATAGTGATCCGCAAAGCGGAACGATCATTATTCCCGAAGGAAGCAACAGCGGTATTATTACCCTGAATGTGATCGATGATATTGCTTTTGAACCCACAGAAACTATTTCCATCAACCTTGATGCGGCCAGCAATGGATATGTGATCGGAACAGCAGGTGCCAGTATCAATCTTACCAATGATGATGCTTCACCGGGTATTTTATTAAGCAATACCTATTCGCAGGATTTCAATACACTGGCGAATACAGGAACCAATATTACCTGGACAGATAATTTTACTATCAATGGATGGTATGCCAGCCGTGTGGTCTATAATTCCGGCAATGGCGGCAGTAATGCAGGTGCGTTGTATAGTTTTGGTGCGAATGCTTCTGCAGACAGGGCGCTTGGCTCTGTTGGTTCGGGAAGTACCGGTACTGTTTATTATGGTGCAAGATTTAAAAACACTACCGGTGGTGCGATCACTTCTTTAAAAATTACCTATACCGGTGAACAATGGAGAAATGGCGGTGTGGCAGCAGTACAGACAGTCAACTTTGCTTACCAGTCAGGAACTTCTGTTACTTCATTGACAGCAGGTACCTGGACAAATGTTACCAATCTTAATTATTCAAGTCTTGTCGGAACAACTACGGCTGCAGCATTGGATGGGAATGCGATTGGTACGAATGCCGCTGTTGTTTCCTATACGATAACGGGTCTTAGTATTCCCGATGGGGAAGAGATCATGATCCGCTGGGAAGATGTGGATCACAGCGGTTCCGATCATGGATTAGGTATTGATGATTTTACCATCGAAGCTAATCCTGCCGATCTTACAGCGCCGGTGATTGCTTCGCTTTCACCTGCAAATGGGACTACTGATGTTTCTACGAATGTAGCTGCTACCATCACTTTTGATGAAACAGTACAAAAAGGCACCGGTAATATTGTAGTAAGAAAGACCAGTGACAACAGCGTGTTCCAATCTTTCGATGTGACAAGTGCAGCCGTTACACTATCTACTACTTCCGCTACTGTTAACCTGGCCGGTCTTGCTGCAGGCACTGACTACTATATTGAAATTGATAATGGCGCCTTTAAAGATATTTCAGGAAATGATTTTGCCGGTATTAGCGGAACTGCGGTATGGGCATTTACAACCGGCAATAGTTTTTATGCAGCCAACTTCAATACCTGTGCCTCCGCTTTAACAGATGGATTTACTCAATACAGCGAAACAGGCGGTGTGGTATGGGCCTGCACAACGTTCGGAAGAGATCCTGCGGCTCCATCAGGCGCTGCGCCATTCCCATACGGTGTACAGATCAATGGATTTGCCGGTGGTACCAATACACCGAATGTGGATTGGCTGATCTCTCCTTCATTTGATCTCACTGCTACCACGTTCCCCTTGCTTTCTTTCTGGAGCAGAACAGCTTTCAATGGATTGCCTTTGCAATTGAAAGTATCAACTGATTATGTAAGCGGTAATCCTGCGCTGGCTACCTGGACAGATATCAATGGAAAATTCCCTTCACAAACATCGAACATCTGGACACTGTCGGAGAATATCAATCTGGCAGCCTTCCGGCAGGCCAATGTGCACTTTGCATTTGTATATATATCTACTGATGACGATGGTGCCCGGTGGACACTCGATGATATCAGTGTGATCAATTCATTGGTGCCGCCTCCTCCAAGCCTGACCGTCAGCACATCTGATGTACAATATACATTTGTCGCCAATGGTGCAACCGCGGATAAAACCTTTACAGTTACCGGTAATGACCTTACCGATGATATTACCATTACCTCAACCGGTAATTTCCTTGTTTCTAAAAATGGCAGCAGTTTCAGTTCTTCCATTACTTATACTACTGCGGAAGCAAACAATATTCCTGAAACGGTATATGTGCGGTTTGCACCAACAGCAGCCGGACAGAATTATACGGGAACGATTACAGTCAGTACTTCTGATTTGTCTTCTGTTGTTAACCTGGTTGGAACAAGTATCGATCCTGCCAATACATTAGAAGTCGTGAACTGGAACCTGGAATGGTTTGGTGGAATCGAAGATGGATTTGGTCCTGATGACAATGAACAGCAGGAGCAGAATGTAAAAACAGTGTTGCAGAATATCGGCGCCGATGTATTTGGTTTGGTAGAAGTAGTGGATGAAGCGCGCCTGGCGCATATCGTGAGCCAGATGCCCGGGTATTCTTATGTGATCTGTAATTATGGATCGCATGTAAATCCGAATGAAAGCAATCCTGGTCCGTTATCGGCTGCTCAGAAAGAAGCTTTTGTTTATAAAACAGCTATGTTCAGCAATGTTACGACTACTCCATTGCTGACTGCAGGAGTGAATACAGCAGCTGATCTCAGCAACCCGAATTATAATTACTGGTCAAGTGGCCGCTATCCGTTTATGATGAGCGCCGATGTGACATTGAATTGTGTGACCAAGAATATCAAATTCGTACTGGTGCATGCAAAGGCCAATACATCTCCTACCAATGTTTCTTATGACAGGAGAAAAAGCGGTGCGGATGAATTACATAATTTATTAAATACAACTTACCCGGACGATAATATCATTATCCTGGGTGATTTTAATGATGACTTCGATCAGTCAATCACAGCTGGTTTTACAACTACATCATGGGATGCGTTCACTACGGATGCGGCTAATTTTGAACCCGTCACATTGCCATTGAGCCTGGCCGGCAAGAAATCTACAGTAACCTATAATGATGTGATCGATCACGTAGTTATTTCCAACGAGCTCGAACCCTATTATATGGCGGGTACGGCCAATATTCTTAATGATGTAGCCGGGCTGGTCAGCAATTATGGTAAGACGACGACGGATCATTATCCTGCATTTACCCGGTATAAATTCGAACAACCTGCTGCTCCTGTTATTACTTGTCCCGGCGATATCGTAAAAAGTAATGATGCCGGTGTTTGTGGCGCCACTGTTGAATATGCAGTAACCTATTCTGTTGGTTGTGGTGCGGGCACCCTGATTCAAAGAGCAGGTCTGCCAAGCGGATCTGTTTTCCCAACCGGAACGACTACCAATACATATGTAGTACTGGATGCAGCCGGAGATTCGGCTACCTGTTCATTCAATGTTACAGTGAATGATACAGAGAACCCGGTGATCACCTGTCCCGGTAATATAACTGCAGCTTGTGGTGCTGTGGTAACATACGCGGTCAGCTTTGCCGATAATTGCCCGGGTGCAACGATCCAGCAAACAGCGGGTCAGCCAAGTGGTACGGTATTCCCAAGCGGAGTTACTACCAATACATATGTTGTTACAGATGCAAGCGGCCATACAGCTACGTGTTCCTTTACTGTAACAGTTAGTGATGCACAGCCACCTGTGATCAACTGTCCTGTCAACATCAGTGTTTCCACGGCAGCAGGAACCTGTGGTGCAGTTGTTAATTATAATATTTCAGCTACGGACGCCTGCAGTACAGTAAGCCTGCAGCAAACAGCAGGATTGCCATCCGGTGTCGTATTCCCCGGCGGAACGACTACCAATACATTTGTAGCGACAGATGGTAATGGCAATACTTCGACCTGCTCATTTACGGTGACGGTAACAGATCATGAAGCGCCCACATTCACACGCCCGGCCAATAAGACAATTTCCTTTACCAGTGGTTGTGCTTATAATGCATCTCCATCGGTGACCGGTGATGTTACCAATGAACATGATAATTGTTCTACCGGTTTGCAGGCTACCTATACCGATCAGACAACATCATGTGGTAATACGGTGACGATAACACGGACCTGGAAGTTATCTGATAGCAAGGGCAACCAGGCGCCGAACCAGGTGCAGGTGATCACGGTGACTGATAATAATACACCGTATGTTGTATATGCCGTTAAATCGGCGGAGTTTGGTGAATACAATACGATCAATGGTGCGGTAGGTGTAAGCGCTTCCAATGGTGAAGCCCGGTTTAAGAAAGGAACGGTTTTATTATCTCCGAATTTTGTGAAAGCAAGAAATATAGAGGTGAAATCGGGAGCTACAGTGCAGAACAGGATCAGTGTTCCTGCTAATGATGGACCTAATCCTGTATTCTACATATTTACCGGATCAACCAATAATTTGTCTAACCGCACGATCAGTTCATCTACATCGGTTCCTGTTTCTGCCAATTACAAAAACCTTACGATCAGGAAAAATGTATCCGTCACCATAACCGGTACATTGTATGGCGACATTGAAATAGAAGAGGGTGCGCAGGTAACCTTTGCGCCTGCCGGTGGTATCTTGAATGTTGAAAAGCTGAAAGTAGATGGTAAGAAGAATGTCAATACCAGGTTATTCTTTAGCAATTGTACCTCTGTACGGGTAAAAGAAAAAGTAAGTTTTGATCAGAATATACAGGTCAATACCGGTGGTCCGAAACTCACCTTCTACCTGGGTGATAATAACAGCGACGAAGAAAAATTTGTTGTCAAAGGCGGTGCGAATACAATAACGGCCAATGTGTACATTCCGAACGGGAAGCTGAAGGTAGATGGGGATAATAATGGCATTACCGTTATGAACGGATGGTTTATCTCCGAGAAAGTTGTCAGCGAAGGAAAGAATATAGTCTGGAACAATAATAATTGTACAGCACCACCGGCTGTCACCTCTTATGCTGCTACGAATACGGAGAAGGGTATCATGGTATCGGAACAACCACTGGCAGGCAGGCTTAGTGTAAAAGCAAGCCCGAATCCAAGCCAGGATGAGTTTACATTACAGATCGAAAGCAATGACAGCAAGACACCATTGTCTATCCGGATCACGGATGTATCAGGAAGATCGGTCAGCCTGCATACAGGCATAGCGCCGAATACTACGGTGAAGACAGGACTGGAATTAAAAAATGGCGTTTACTTTGCAGAGGTAATGCAGGGTAAGGAAAAGAAAGTAGTGAAATTGATGAAGCTGTAAAATGTCTGAACCATGATTTATGGGATTATCAGGATTATCAGGATTTTCAGGAGCAAGGAATTATGAAT
Organism: uncultured Bacteroidota bacterium; assembly: GCA_946479615.1. The sequence goes on from CAMLGR010000012.1 coordinate 10,774, forward strand.
GGTGTTCTTAATTCCTGAAAATCCTGATAATCCCATAAATCATGGGTTAGATTATTTCTTTCCAAACCATTTATGCTGATGAGCCATGATGATGATCTGGGCCTTCGACTGCACATGCAGTTTATCATATACATTGGCAATATGTTTCCGTACGGTAAGTATGCTGATATGAAGTTCTCCTGCGATGCGTTTGGCATCCCAGCCATTGACAAGGTATTTTAATATTTCTTCTTCACGGTCGCTGATAGAATCGGGGATAGGTGATCCTTCTGTTTTTTGATGAGTGTTTCCGCCATTGCTGTTACTTAATAGTTGCAGCGCTTTACGTGCGATCGCAGGGCTCATGGGAGCGCCGCCAAACTCCAGTACATTCACGATCGCTTCCTGGAGAAAAGAAGCCGATTCATGTTTTAATAAATATCCTGAAGCGCCGGCACGGATCGCTTCAAATATCTTTTCATCATCATCAAAAACAGTGAGTACAATAAAGTGTATGCCAGGATAGATCGATTTGGCCAGGGCTATGGTTTGAATGCCATCCATTTCCGGCATTTCAATATCCATAAAAATGATCTTGGGAAGCGACCCTTCAGGAACACCTTTTAATTCAGCAAGGCATTCATTCCCGTTCTTCGCGATAAATAATATGCGATACCCGTTTAACTGGTTGATCTTTTGCAGGAACGTGTTGCGGTTGACGGGATTGTCTTCCGTGAGTGCAATGTTTATCAGGGGTTGGGTCATAAACTGCAAAGTCTTGAATACGCTGATGTTTAAAAATAATCAATTTGTAGTAGGCTGAATGATTACCTGCACACCCTTCTGCTCTTCACTGTTCCAGTGGATCTGCCACCCGGCTTCGTGGGCGCGTGTTTTCATATTCTGAATGCCATTTCCATAGGAGGATTCATTAGCAGGTTGCCAGCCCTTTCCATCATCTTCAATGACGATCTGCCAATCTGCATGGGCTTCTACCCGGACGATGATCTTTTTACATTGACTATGCTTCAATGCATTGGTGATCGCTTCCTGGCTGATGCGGAATAAATGAAATGCGTGTGAAGGTGATAACAGATGATCATAACTGATATCTTCCAGTACATCGATCGTTACACGCGGATAACTGGGTTGAATACGCTGAATAAAAACTTTGATCCGGTCGCTGATCGCTGTAAGCGATAAGCTGTCTTTTTTAAGGGCCCAGATCGTATCTCCCAATTGCGAAACGATCGCCTGTGAATTCCGTCGTAATTCCTGCAAAGGCGCTACTGTCAGTTCATGAATAGGATGCAGGGAAATATGATCGAGATTGGAGACCATGGAAGCGGCATAGGCGCCCAGGTTATCATGGAGATCGGCTGCAATACGTTTTCGTTCCTGTTCTTCTGCATCGCTGATAGCTTTTGCCGCAATCTTTTTTTCATCTTCTATAGCCCGGGAAATTTTTATTTGTTGTTTGCGGTGATAATTTTTAAAGGCCAGCCAGGTAATAATAGCAGCCATGATCCCGAAAATGGCGGAACCATACAGCAGGTAATTTCTTTTATCGATACTTAATTTTTGTTCGATGATCTGTTTTTCTTTCTTGGCAGCTTCGGAAGTAGCTTTCAGCTCGGCCAGTTGTTTGGAAGAATTGATATTGTTAAATGAATCCTTCAATGCAATAACATGCTCGAGGGTTTCGCCATATAATTTATTATTGCCGGCTGCCTTATAATTTTCGGCAAGGGCGCTGTATACCATCAGTAATTGCGAAGCAAGACCTTCCTGCTTAACGATCTCGATGCCTTTCAGGCATAATTCAATCCCTTTTTCCGGTTGTTTATTGGCTGCATAATAACTGGCGAGGTTACTCATGTCGTAAACAATGAAATAGGGATCGTTCAACTGTTTTCTTAATTCTACTACTTCATGCAGGGGTTGTTCTGCCAGTTGTGGTTGTCCTGCATCGATAAATATTTTTGCCTGCATACTAAGTGCGGTGGCCAGGAAAAAATAATTTTCATTGTCTCTGGCATTGCTGATAGCGATCTCTATATAATGCCTGGCGGAATCCGGCTGATGCAATGAATTGTATACAGAAGCAATATTGCTGTATAAGGCGCCATAGTTAGCATAAAATTTTTTATTGGACGAAGTATGCAGGGCATTGTACAGCCATTGCAATGCTTCATGGTATTGACCCATTTCCATCTGTACCCAGCCAATGCCGGTCTTTGCCTGGATTTGTATCAGAGTATCTTTTAATGATTCTGCTTTCTCCACTACTTCGCTGAGTTGTGTCAGCGATTGGGTATACTGGCCTCCCCGGTCGAGCAACTTCGCTTTGAAAAAAATATAACTGAGATAAAGCGAAGCATCTTTCCTGCTGTTCCGGTATTCATCAACCAATGCATTGGTGATTGCAAGGGCACTGTCAACAAAGTTTTTCCGGATATAATAGTATGCCTGTGAAATACTGAACTTCTCTTGATTTTTTTTATCGGTATAACGTGTCAGTATCGGTTCTGCGATATGAAGATAGATGAGCAATGAATCGGGATTCAGGTCCTGTTGCGCCAGCAGGTAAATCGCATCAAGCCGTTCCTGGTCGTTGAGGGCGGTATGTATTTTTTTTCGCAGGCTATCGATTACCCGCGTTTGTGCATGGGCGGCAATGAAGCCGGCAGTCAATAATAAAAGTAGTAAAATGCGTGGTCTCATAACACAATCTCGTAGCATTAAAAATATCTATTATAAACCTGACAGGCAAGGAAAACGCGGCGACTACTACAAATTGAGTATAGGCCTGTTCCCGTTTTTAATGAATTTTTGAATCCTTATCTCCAATGCCTCCGAAGCGATCCTGTTTCAACATTATAAATAAATCATTCAACATATTGAAGCGATAAACCAGGTAGTGTTTTCTCCGTGTTTTTAATTCGTCTTCATGCTCAAGACCTAACCCCCTGGTTTTTTAACCGGGGGTCTTTTTGTATGTATAAGAAATCCCTATGTGAACCCTATGTTCCTATGTGCCTATGTGGTGAGATTACGCAGGTCTGTTACAGTACACTATCAGGATGGCGTAAGTTTTACCACATAGGCACATAGGAACATAGGTTTCACATAGGGATTCATGTATATAAACTAATCTAAATTTATTTAAGTAGTTGATAATCAGTTTTTAATATTTTTGATAGCTTCCTGAAAATCAGCTTTCTTTGCTTTCACTTCTCGTGTTATTCCCCTATCTTTGCCGCCCCAAATCTGTGTTCGCAGATTCTTTGCCTGGTCAAACGGGCAATGTCCAATGGGAGAAATCGAATTTTTAAACAAATAAAAAGAGGTAAATGAACAATTATGAATTGATGGTGATTTTTACCCCTGTTCTCAGCGATGAGGATTTCAAAGCTGAGCAGAAAAAATTTGCTGCCCTCGTTAAAGATAACGGTGGTTCTGTGGTAGCAGAGAATGCATGGGGATTAAAATCACTGGCGTATCCGATCCAGAAAAAAACGACTGGTTTGTATTGGGTCATGGAATTTACTGCGCCATCCGACTTCAATGAGAAGCTGAAGATTCAGCTTCTGCGTGACGAGAGTGTACTCCGTCACCTGTGCACTAAACTCGATAAATACGCCGTCGAGTATAATGCGAAAAAGAGAAGTGGTGTAAAAACAGGAACTGAAAAAGTAGTGGAGGCTTAATCATCATGGCAAAAAATGAAATAAAATACCTGACCGCTATTAAAAGCGATAAGCGCATTAAGAAATTCTGCCGCTTTAAAAAATATCACATCCGTTATATCGATTACAAGGATGTTGAGTTCCTGAAAAAATTCCTGAACGAGCAGGGTAAATTATTACCACGCCGTCTTAGCGGAAACAGCCTGAAATACCAGCGCAAGGTTTCTGATGCGGTAAAGAAAGCCCGCCAGATGGCATTATTGCCTTACGTAACTGATCTTTTAAAATAGAGGCACAATCCCTAATCCTGGCTTCTTTACAGAAATTACCAGGAGACAGTGAAGCCTGTTATTCACTGGGATAAAAATCAAGAACAATGGAAGTTATTTTAATACAAGATGTAGATAACCTGGGAGCTGTTAATGATGTGGTGAAAGTAAAAAACGGGTATGCCCGTAATTTCTTATTGCCCCGTCATCTCGCAGTAGAGAACAGTCCTGGTAATAAAAAACAACTCGAAGAGAGGCTGAAACAATTCCGCAAGAAAGAAGAAAAGATGCTGGCCGAAGTCAATAGCGTTATCGCTAAACTGAAAGAAGGTCCGTTGAAACTTGGTGCTAAAACAGGCACCAGCGGAAAAATCTTCGGTAGCGTTACAGCGTTACAGATCAGCCGTGCTATCCGTGAACAACGCGGATATGATATTGATCGCAGAAAGATCAGTATTGCTGATGAAGTGAAAGAACTGGGTACGTACAAAGCCAATATTGATTTTGGTAATGGACATTCTACCGAAGTTGAATTCACTGTAGAGGCTGAATAATACTGCATTTTCCAAATTGCTGAAACCCCTCTCAGGAGGGGTTTTTTTTATGCAAAACCTGTGCTTTCTATTAATAACCAATGCGTTAGGGGATATGACAGGGGGCTGATAAATAATTTGGTTATATGTCAAAAAAAAAACTCTATTTTCGTATTGTTTTGGTGTTCTTTACAGTTTCACAAGTCCTGAACGATTCGGAAAACCGTTAAATGTTCATTGTACTGTTTACTGTTGACACTTATTTATTTTAAAAATCTCTCAAAATGAACATTTACGTAGGAAACCTTAGTTGGAACCTGAAAGACCAGGACCTGTCCAACCTTTTCGCTTCACACGGCGAAGTTGTATCAGCAAAAATCGTTACAGACAAATTCACTAACCGCAGTAAAGGTTTTGGATTTGTTGAAATGGCCAACGACGACCAGGCACAAGCAGCTATCACTGCTTTAAATGGTTCTGAAGTTGATGGTCGTAACATCGTTGTCAACGAAAGTCGTCCGAAACCGGAAGGTGGCGGCGGCGGCGGCTTCAAGAAAAGAAGCTTCGGCGGCGGCGGTGGTGGCGGCTACAAGAAAGGTGGCGGCGGTGGCGGCTACAACAAAGGAAATGGTGGTGGCGGTTACCGTGATCGTGGTGGTTACAACAGCGATTATTAATCTTAACTGATAAAATCATTTTCAAAAGTCTGACTTATGTCAGACTTTTTTCGTTTGAACCCCTTCCCGGCCTGCCGGTAATGGAAAGATTATTCCTGGACCGGACTATTTTACCGGCAACTTTTAACCCTGTTTACAACATAGCTGACAGAAGATACAAAATGGAATTCTAATCACATTCTAATGCATTGATCATCAAATGATAACAAGCATAAACTTTCAACTGGCCCGATGTTTGTCAAATTACTACCGTCAACCCCTGAGAATACCATGCTTACTGTAATCATTCCCGCATTAAACGAAGAAAAAACGATCACGCAGGTGGTTCAATATTGCCTGCAGGATAGTACTGTCACGGAAGTGATCGTTATTGACGATCGTTCTGAAGACAATACCGTCGCGCTTGCCCAACAGGCAGGTGCTACCGTCATTATCAGCGCTGCCCGAGGAAAAGGTATTTCCATGAAGGAAGGCATTGATGCGGCCACCAATGAGCTGGTTGTTTTTCTCGATGCTGATATCGATCCTTACCCGGAAGGATCGATTGAAAAACTCGCGGCTCCCCTCATCAATAACGAAGCGGATTATGTAAAAGGAGCTTTTGCAAGGAATGCCGGCCGGGTAACGGAGCTGGTGGCAAAGCCTTTGCTGAATATACTTTTTCCCGGTCTTTCGCATTTTTCGCAACCATTAAGCGGAATGATCGCAGGTAAAAAAACCTTTTTCAAAAAAATTGATTTCTTCAACGATTACGGAGTAGATATAGGCATTCTTATTGACATGTACCTGATGAAGGCAAGGGTGGCAGAAGTAAATATCGGGTACATCGAAAATAAAAGCAAACCCTGGGAAGCCCTGGGGAAAATGAGCCGGGAAGTCTCACATGCTATTATCATCAAGGCACAATGGCAATCGAATAGTTCTTTATCAGAAGATAATGTGCATTCACTGGAAGCTATCAACCGTGAAATGAATAAGGTGCTGCGCGAGAACCTATCCTCTTATCACAAGATGCTTATCTTTGATATGGATGATACCATTCTCAAAAGCAGGTTTATCAATGAATGTGCAACGGCATTTGGATTTTTGCCGAAACTGGAGGAGTTGCGGTTCAATGAAAAAGATCCGATTATCCTTACCAAACGTATCGGGCTGTTATTGAAAGGACGTACAATGGATGACATGCTCGATACAGTAGCCCGTATGGAAATTGCTGACAATATAAAAGAAGTAATAGCCGGTTATAAAGAAAAAGGGTATGTAGTCGGGATCATCAGTCATAGCTATACACTGATAACAAATTATATCAAACAACAGATAGGTGCTGATTTTTCCATTGCACACCAGTTGGAGTTTTATGAAGGAAAAGCAACCGGGGAGGTAAATCTTCCATCTTACTTTTTCGGTTCACCGGATAGTGTTTGCGGTCATTCGTTTTGTAAAACCAATGCCTTGCAATACGCCTGTGAAAAATATAATGTAAAAATGAAAAACTGCATTGCGGTAGGAGATAGTAAGGACGACCGGTGCATGGTAGCCTATGCCGGTAAAGGAGTGGCTTTTTGTACGACAGATGAATTGTTGGAAAAAATTGCAGACAAAAGTATTAAAGAACGAAATTTTGAATCCCTGCTTGCGCTTGCCTGATAACCGCAAACAGGTGCATCTGCTCACCTAAAAACTAGTGCCTATGTCCAGCAAACTTTATAACATCCTGGTGGAGGTAGACTTCAGCTCCCGTAACAAATGGGCCATTGCCAAGGCAATTGAATTATCCAATAATTTTAATTGTAATATCCATCTTGTGCATGTCAGAAGTGGCCGTAAATCTCATTTTAAAAGTGACGTGAATACCGAATCGGCGCTAAAGAAACTGTCTGCTATCAAAGCCAATTATAAAACACAGCTTTGCGGTGAAGGCACGATCGAGATCAGTGTATTGAATGGTAACCGCCAGCAACAGTTATCGGCTTATATCGACCAGTATGAAATGGATCTGGTGATCAGCGGGCTCTCCAAGTTCAATTTCCTGCATCGGATCATATCTTCCGTTTCTATCAGCCGCCTGGCCAAGAAGACGAATATACCTGTCCTGGCCGTACGTGCCGGTGGCCTGGTTTGTCATTTCAAGAAAATAGTGTTGCCGGTTTCGGGTGAAATACCGATCAGACAGATACGACTGGCAGCTTTATTAGGTAGGGCATTTAAATCGACTGTTTATTTTGTTTCTCTTCGTAAACATGCAGATGTTACTCACCAGAATATTATCGATAAAGCACTGGAGGTAGTACAGAGTATTTCCATCATTCCTGTTCAATGCTTTTTGCTCGAAGGACAGAACCTGGCAAAAAGTACATTGGATTTTTCCAAGAAAATTAATGCAGATCTGATCATGATCAACCCGATCAAAGAATTCCGGCTGCCTGGTTTGTGGAACAGGATCACCAATAAATTACTTTCTTACGGATCAAAAATTCCGGTACTCACGGTTAAGCAATAAGAAGTTCGAGGTATAAAAGCAAAGAGGTTCACAGGATATTCCTGTTGAACCTCTTCTTTTTTTAAGCCATATAATTTTATGGGACTAATTTCCGGGCCTGCATCCAATGATGAAGGCTTTCCATCCATTCGTCTTTGGTAGTTTTGTTATGCATGCCAAATCCATGTCCGCCTTTTTCATAAATATGCATTTCGGCAGGAACATTTTTATCCAGCAAAGCCAGGTAATAAAGAACACTGTTTTGGACCTTTACCGTTTTATCATCCGACGCATGCACCAGGTAAGCAGCCGGGGCATCTGCAGTCACCTGCCATTCATTGGAGAATTCCTTAATGGCTTCTGCGCCTGGATTCTTACCTAAAAGATTGGTCCGTGAGCCCATATGCGCCAGGCTATCACTCAGGCTGATCACGGGATAACCCAGTATTTGAAAATCCGGGCGAAGGCTTATGCTTTCCGGGTTGTCGATATAACTTTTATGGTAATGAGTGGCGATGGTAGAAGCCAGGTGTCCACCAGCTGAAAAACCCATGATACCGATATGACTGGTATCGATACCCCACTTGGCCGCATTTTTCCGCACGATCTGAATGGCACGTTGACCATCCTGTAAAGGGCCGATCGATTTATCGACCATCCATTTGTCGTTGGGCAGCCTGTATTTTAATACAAAGGCTGTGATCCCCCATTTGGTGAATTCTTTGGCGACATCTATACCTTCATGTCCTGCAGCTTCGATAAAGTAAGCGCCACCGGGACAAATGATAACAGCGGTTCCGTTTGCTTTTTCTTTAGCAGGTAAATACACTGTCATCGAGGGCTTTTGTACATTATCTATTACCAGAATCCCATCGGCTCTTACCGTTGTTTTTTCTTCATCGGGTGCCGGTTTGGAATTGGGAATTGCTTTATCGTATAAGGGAATTACTTCCTGTGCATGCAGGGTGGAAAAAGTTATGCCAGATAACAGGACGGCAATCAGTTGTTTTTTCATATGTATTAATTTGAATGAATTACTGAGAATCTGGTGTGTCTGGGATAATACAAAGACAATAGCTTGAAATTTTTCTGAAAGTAAGATATTCTTTTTAGTAATAGTAAATACTTATTAAACTTCCGTTTGGCTTTTGATGAATCCTTTCAAATGAGTGTGAAATTTTGAAAATTATCTACCCGATAAGTTTATGCGCCAAATAATATTCTATATTCGGAAGGTGATTCGAATCTCTAGTTTCAGATCACGTAATAATTCTTAAACCTAAACCTTATTTATGAAGAAGTTGATTTACATCCCCAAATGGGTGCTTTTTTGTGTATCCATGTTCCTGGTTTTAAATTCCTGTCAAAAAGAGAACGATAAGTCGAAGGCAAGCTTGTCAGTCAATGAAACTGAGAACAGGGTTAATTTATGGCTGGAAAAACAGTTATCAGCAAATGAGCAGGCAAATAACGCAAAGATTCATTACTTAAAGAAAAACTTGACTACTCTCATCTCTATTTTGAACAACTAAGAGATGATGAGCATTTTATCATAGTGCCTGTTAAAGAAGGGCTTTCATCAATTAATAATAGCAATAAAAAACCAGTTACTGTTCTTTTATTGATCGAAAATGAATCGGGGATCATCCGAAAAGGCAATATAGTTCAATATATAAATGAAAAGCAACTGAATAATTCCTCTATTCCCCAAAACAGTTTTTTTAAGATATTTAATGCAGAGCCTTTCGCTGAAAATGCACAATTTTATTTTTTAACTATTACTGACAGGTTGGAGTATGAAGTAAACTATATGGATGGTACTTTGGTTTCATCCGGACGGGTAAAGGGTAAGGAATCTGCCACAACCTTAAACGGTCCGCCACAGGACCCTATTAGCCCTGACTGCATTGATTGGTATCTTGTGACCACTTTTTATTATGAGGATGGCACTACCACACAAACAGAAGAATTTCTTTATAATACCTGTGGTTCAAGTGGCAGTGGAGGGGGAGGAAATGAAATTGAATATGAATTTGAAGCTTTAAGATCTATCTATTGGAATGTATGGAGCCCTTATGGTCCCCCAGCAACAAGTGGTTCTGGTTTTGGTGTTAATTCGGCGGAAACTATCAAAGGTCGCCGGAATGCTAGTGAATCGCAGGGAGGACATTTTAAAAGCATTATTCACTCTGGTTCTGGATGCAATACTTGTCCTCAAACAATAGGAGTATATGTAGAAGACGGCAATTCAGTAAGTGCCATCGACCAGCAAGCCAGTAGTTCAGTGGCCGGACATTATACTGAAAATGACTCAAGAATAAATATTTCCGGTTCAAAATCCTGGCAGTTTCAGGATATTTTTCCATGATTAGTATATTGTGATATGCGACCTTATTTCTTTTTCTTCTTGTTTCTCTTTACCTCCTGTAAATCTCAATTACCAAAAAAGTCAAATGGGATAGTAATGGAGATAAAATCGGAAATTTATATGGCTGGACCGGTACCTCCTTTTACTACCAGTTCATTAATCTGGTATCAGGACAGTTTTGCAATAGAGGAAATAAAACTTATTAAATTTGACACTGATTCCAAAGGTGTTCAAACCAGGAATGATGTGATGATGCGTTACACTTTTATTGATTTAAGGTCGCATACACTTTATGACTATAGTAGTTTTTCAGATACAGCCAGGCTTATTAAAACGTATTCACAGCCTGATTCCATGCAGGTAGATGGGGGAACGAATTTTTATTATACCGGGAAAAGATTCAGAGAAACGCCTGAAGTTCTTCAAGATACTATTATTAGAAAGGAAGTATATAAAAGAATGAAATTCACTTTAGTTGAGCATGATCCAAAAAATGTTTATACAATTGGATATTTGCGATGTGATAAACCTTCTATTTTTTCTTTCGAAAAAAAATATTCGGATAGTTTGGGCTGTAATATGATAAAATTAGAAGCTTTTAACAGAAAAACTAATGAAATGCTAATGTCTACGGAATTCAATTTCATCCGTGATACATTAAGTTTTGAGGAAAACAAAGTGTTTGATGCCTGGATAAGCAGTGCAAAAAGAATTGCAGGTAAAGGATAAGACCGGAAGTGTTTGAGTAATGGTAAACCCTTGGGAAGAATTACTATTTGTAAATTCTCTCCAAGGGTTTAATATTACTGTTTATTTATTGTGTTATTCTTATCATTCCTGCTCCATTATAAGAATGGTATTCTCCGTTATACATCGCATCGGCGCTTACAGGCCCCATTTTATAATTACCCGGCGAAACCGCCCTTACTGCATAATAGTAGGTTTGTTTGTTGTAATCCGCATTGACAAAGAAATGGATGCGATCATCGCGCATATCCAGCGCAGTAGGAGTAGAACCATCTTTTATCCAATCCATACCCGGTATTTCTTTTGTTCTTGGGTTCTCGATTTCAAAACCAGCTGGCAACAGATCGGTGATCACTACATTTTCTATCGGTGTTGAATAGGAACGTTCAAGGGTGATACCGATAATGATCAAATCGTTTTGTTTGAAATTATTACCGGTAAGAGGAGTGCCAAAGCGATCATAGAAACGTTTACGTACTTTCAGGTAATTGTCTTCTTCCTTATACGCACCGCTGGCACTGATACCTTCGGCCTGCCAGAAATAATACAGGCGACCACTGCCTTGCGTAACAATCTCTACATTGGTTCCTTTCAGGTCGTTCATCGTTCCTCTCCAGCGACCACCGTCCACTTTAGCGACCGTCTTTCCATTTGCTTTTATTTCAGCAGTTGCCGTCGATTGATTGGCTGAACGTGCATGTTTACCAATAGCGAGGAATGCAAAAGCTCTCTCCTGTGTGCTCAGGTAAGTACGGCTTTTCAATTTTTCGGCTACGTGTTTTATCATCAATGGTATTTGTGCATTACCTGGGTCAACATCGATCAATGCATTCAGGGAGATCGCTTCGTCTCTTACATCCGAGTAATAACTGCCTCCGGTTTGGGCTACTGATTCTTCACCTGCAAAGGCAGATGGTAACATCGCTGTAAAGGATTTCTTATCACCTGCAACAGCATAAGCGGCAGATAACAGGTAACGGCTATCCAGTGCCAGTACTTCGGGTTTTGCTTTGTAATAGTTCATCGAAGAAACATTACTGCGGCCTGCCAGTGCAAGTACATATAAACCGTAAGCGACTTCTTTGGGGGCAATCTTTTTATTTTGATCCCTGTTATAATAATAGGTGATCAGTTCCCTGTTCTTTAACCGCGTATTGATATATACCAGCATCGTTTGCAATAATCCATCATCCACATCAAATCCTGCTTTTTTTGCTTCAAGCAGGAAATGCGCAGAATAAATAGTGGCCCACCAGTCTTCGGTGCCACCGCCGTCCCAGAGTGTAACGGCACCATTATATAATTGGCGCATTTTGATCTTGCGGATCGCCTCAATGATATTGGTGTTCGCATTTACTTTATTCTGTGTTTTATTCAATTGCATCAGGTCTGCGATATCACCGTAATATAATTGAGGGAATGCGGCAGATACAGTTTGTTCGGTGCAACCGTAAGGATATTGTACCAGGTATTTCAAATGCTCGCCCAGTTCCAATACCGGCGAACGACCCACGACCAACTCGTAGCCAGTGCTGCCTGGTATAAAATCACTAAGCCCGATATTTATTTTCTGGCTGCTGCCACCTGCAATAGAACCACTACCAGTTACTTTTTGCAAAGTTGAAGGAGGACGCACAGAAATTTCTGTTTCATCGGCGAATTTCTCACCAAGACCATTAACGGTTACTGTTACTTTACCAACAGAAATATTCGGATCGGCCACGATCCTGAAATCTGCACGGCCTTCGCTTTTTGCATTCAAACTTACCGAAGTAGTGCTTTGTCCTACTACTTTTAAGGGCCCTTCTACTTTCAGGTTAGCGGAAACAGAAGTAGCTTTAGCGGTGGTATTGCTTACTGTTACAGGTACATTTACTGTATCGCCAGGACTTAAGAATCGCGGTAAAGCAGTACTGATCACAATAGGATCGGCAACAGTCATTGTGTTATCGCTGGCGCCAAAACTTTCACCTTTGTAAGCTACTGCCATCAAACGCAGTTCACCACTGAACTGCGGTATATCAAATTCAAATTCTGCTTCTCCATCGCTTCCGGCTTTTTTGATACCGCTCCAATAGCTGACTACTTTAATTCTTTTGGCAGGCATGGGGTTTACACGTTTTGACATATCCAGTTCGCCATCACCACCCGTACTGCTCATGGAAGCTCTTATTTCAGCAAATAATAAAGGGTAAAGATCAAATGCATTTACTTCCAGGGCTTTTTTCTGGTAGAAATAGCTGTAGGGATCAGGTGTTTTAAAATCGCTGATCTGTAAAACCCCATTATCAACAGCAGAAAGAGTTACAAAACTTCCCGGAGCTGCTTTTATTTTAATTGACTGGTGAGTTTTGGAGCGCACTTCCTTTTTTGCTACGATCTCTACAGCAATCTTGCGGCTTTTCTCTTCCACTTTTACATTCTGGAAACCGTGTGCTACTGTAAGTGGTATATCGGACACTTCATGAGGTTTGATCAAAGTGGCCGTGATATATACATTCGGTACATCATCACCATTTAATTTCAGGTCCACACTGGCTGTACGGTCGGTTACATTTACGTATTGATAAGAAAGTACATGGTCTGTTTCTGTGGTAACCAGCATCTTTCCGCTGAAAGGTGTTTTGAATAAGGCGTTCACACTTTCGCCGGAGAAATAAGATTTTTTATCCAGTTCAATATCGATATTACCTTCTGTACTTACTTCGAAAGAAGAATTGTTATTACCACCCCAGCTTCCGTAACTATAAAAACTACGGCTTACATAACTGCCGGCGCCTGGTCTGTAAATCCTTACTTCATAATCGCCCGGGGATCTTGGAATGTAACTGTAAGGGGTGCTGTTGCCGCTTATTTTTACATTACTTTCCGCCATCAGTTTATCTTCTTTCTGGGATTCATAGCGGAAATAGCTGCCGCTTTTCTTTAAAACGGTTTTGTATTCGTGTTTGATGACGGTTACATGCGCTGTTGAGCCAACGGCGCTGCCATCTTTATTCACAGCTACCAATTGAAATTGCACCGGTTGATTAAGCGGATAATAATAGAACCAATCTCTTTTCACACCAAAGAAAACATCCTGGGTGAATACATCTACCGATGAAGCACGACTGACAGGCCGGCCCGTTTCGTCAAATACAGTAGTATAGAAATTAGTTTGCAGTACGCCTTTGTTGTTATATTCATCCGGTACTTTATATAATTCAGAAGCGTTTCCTTCGGCATCTGTCTTACCTTCCTTGACCAGTTTATCAAAAAAACTGTTTTCATTGGCCAGGCTGAAATCAAAGTCGCTGAATTTTTCGGGGGAGAAATATTTTTGTTTGACCTGTATCTCGGTTTCGTAATTACGATTGGCGGCCGGTGGTCCGAAGAAATTCATCGCATTGATCGAAAGCGTGGCCGATTCCCCGGCTTTCAGAAAGTCTTTATTCAATTTGGTATTGACACGGATACGATCCGGTACAAATTCTTCAATGGAGAAGCTCTTTGATGCGAGTAATACATCAGTCGAGGTATATACTTCCAGTGTATAACTACCGGTGATAGCAGAAGTAGCAATCTCTACACTTCCTTCCACGGAACCTTCTTCGTTCAGGCTTTTGCGGAAGGAGCGAAGCTCTTTACCATTCGGTAACAGGAATTTTAATTTTAAAGGAACATCGCCGGGAGCTTTCCATTTCCGGTCGCGTATGATCACGGAAAAATTGACTGTTTCGCCCGGCCGGTAAATATCTCTTTCTGCATATACGAATGCATCAAACCCACTTGGGTTATTCCTTTTTCCTCCAACTTCAAACCGGGAAGTATTGACACGGGTATTGGTAAAAGGAAGATAGTTGAAATCATCGCCTGTCTTGGCAATGATCATCGCAGGTTTGAATCCTTTAAAATCTTTTTTGATATAAGGAACCTCAGCCACACCATCTGCATTGGTAGTAGCTGTGCCGATCAATTGGTTATTGGCTGCATATACATTGATGGTGGCGCCATTGACCGGTCCTGTTGATTTAATGGAATTGGCAAAAACAAAAACCTTATCTTCTCCTTCCTTGGCGATCAATCCCAAATCGGATAGGGAAACAAAACGGCTGTCTTTTACCCAATAATCTTCGGTAGAGCGGATCATGATATGGTAAATGCCTTTGAACTCCGGTAACCTGTCCTCAAACTGGGAGACATTTAATAAGCGGCCACCTGCACTTTTTGGCAAAGAGCGTGTGTCTATTTCTTTCTCAAAGATGACATCGCCCAGCATAGCCCCATTGCTATACGAATCTTCTCTATACTCCCCTCCATATTCACCGCCTTCTTCTGAATAACTGGCATAACCGGGTGAATTACCTGATTCCTGGGGATAATAACCATATTGCTGCGCCATTAGCAGATTGTTCTCATATATTTTGGAGATTACCAGTTTTACCTTGGCTACATTCGTTATCTGTACCTCTATGTTCTTTCCACCGTTTTTGGAAAGATAAACAGCTTTGTTATTAGTAAAATTGATACCGGCTTCGAGTTCGCCAAATGCGATATTGCCATCATAATCTTCTTTTAATACACCACCGATCTTTCCGCGTAAGCCTTTTATCACGGTCAGCGCATAACTTTTATCGATATCGAATTTATCACTGCGAATGATAAACCCATTTTCCGATAGCTCTGTTGTATAACCAGGGTCGGGGTCCAGTTTCAGGAAAGGTTTCAGGCTTTCCGCTGCCAGTTGCTGACTGGTAGTCACACGTACCAATCCTTCTACGCCGTCATGTTCTGCGCTTATGTTTTGGATAGTGAGTACAAAAGGAGAAGGAATTGACAGGGAAGAGGTGATCGCTTCTTTGGTCGAGTTGCTGCCGCTTTCCGGTTTCAGACCTTTATCGATCGTGATCTTTGCTGAAAGATCTTTGTCTTCCTGTTTCAATCCATTGATGCGGATAGAAATTTTGTTATCGATAGAAGTAGTGATGGCTGTATAATCAGCTTTCTTTCCTTCTACTTCGATAGTGAGTTTATCTTTCAGGCTGGCCGGATCGATTTTATAATTAAAAAAGAGATCGAGCTGTGGTGCGGCTTTATTGCTTCCATCATCCTGCAGCATCCATATCACCTGGGAATTATCCAGCGCGAGATCAGGGGTATGAAAACTGATATCGCTACCGCTGGCCACTTTATCATATTTACTGAATTTAAGAACAGCTTTTCCTATCCGGGCTTTGTAATTAGTAGCGGGGGCCAGGGGTTGTGCAGGAGAAAATACAAGCTGGTCAGGGCTTTCCCAACGGAACCGGCCCGGTATTTTTGGTTCAAAGGAAACATAGTCGGAAGAATCCCATACGTTGAGCATGGAATCTTTTACCATAGATTGACTGAAACGAAAGATAAGATTGCCTAGTTGGGGCACTTCATCTTTCGCATTGGTATAACTTAGTGTGACCGCATTGCGGTTACAGGAGGTTATAAGAATAAGTATTGCAAGAATTGCAAAGGAGTTCCTGAGGCGCATAAATTGGTTGATTGATTCTGGTATGAAAAGATAAGTTAAAGAAATTTGCTGTAGCAAAAAATTCAATAGCAGATTCTTTTTAAACAAAACCTTGTCCGACTTTTGTCAAAAGAAAAAGGTATAGTATTGTTGAAATAGCTAAGGAGGAATGTCTTTGGTTGGCCTGGAAAGATCGTCGTCCATAAAATGGCGGGAGATAATTTGACCGAAAATTAATATTATCTGTAAGCTATTTGCAAATCCGTTCCGGTAAATATTTGTTAACTACGTAATAATTGAGTTCCTGGTTTTTTAGTATGAAGGTCCGAATTACCAAACGTCATATCACCCGTTTCCTGAAAAGGCTGGGCCTGTTTATAGCGGGCTTGTTCCTCCTGTTCCTGCTGCTGAATATTATTTTCCCTCTTCACGATAAGGTGGAATACTCTACCGTGATCACCGATAACAAAGGCGAAGTAATCAATGCTTACCTCACTTCCGACCAGCAATGGAGGATGAAAACGGAGTTGCCGGAGATCTCGCCGCTGCTTCGTAAAACGATCATTGCCAAAGAGGATCAATACTTTTATTCCCACCCGGGGGTGAACCCGCTGGCTATCGGCCGGGCATTTTTCAAGAACCTGTTCCGGATGAAGCGTACCTCGGGCGCCAGTACGATTACCATGCAGGTGGCCAGGGCGCTTGAGCACCGGCCACGGAATATTTTCAGCAAGATCATCGAGATGTTCCGGGCTTTTCAACTGGAATGGAAATACAGTAAGGACGAGATATTGCAGCTATACCTCAACCTGGTGCCTTATGGTGGTAATATCGAAGGGGTAAAAGCCGCGTCCCTGCTCTATTTCGGTAAAAGTCCTGATCACCTTTCCCTGGCTGAAATAACAGCGCTGAGCATTATTCCTAACCGGCCGTCTACCCTGGTCATAGGAAAGAATAATGCGGGTATCGTGGAAAGCAGGAACCGCTGGCTGCGGAAATTTGCAGACGAAAAAGTATTTACTCATAAAGAAATCGAAGATGCTATTGCTGAGCCACTGACAGCCAAAAGAGGGGTAGTGCCACATTATATTCCGCACCTGGCTTATAAGCTCAAAAAAAGAGGGGATTATTTGATCAATACCAGTATTGATCTGAACACACAGCTGAAAACGGAAAAGATCGTAGAAGATTATGTACGTACCCAGCGGCTTCGTAATATTAAAAATGCGGCTGTTATTATCATTGATAATAAAACACATAAGGTGATCAGCTATATCGGCTCCTCAGGATTTAATGATAGCACGGATGGCGGGCAGGTGAATGGCATCAATGCGGTGAGGCAACCGGGTAGTACGTTGAAACCACTGCTGTATGGTATGTGTTTCGATGAGGGTCTTCTTACACCCAAAACAGTGCTGACGGATGTTGCAGTCAATTATGAGGGCTATGCTCCGGAAAACTACGATCAGCATTTCAATGGGTATGTAACGGTGGAGTATTCGCTGGAGCATTCATTGAATATACCGGCTGTAAAAAGCCTGAAGATGCTGGGGTATGAAAAACTGATCCGTAAGTTATCCAGTTGCGGGTTTAAGCAAATAGAGAAGGATCAGCGTAAACTCGGGCTTTCTATGATCCTGGGGGGGTGCGGTACTACCCTGGAAGAGCTGGCGGGCCTGTTTTCCAGTTTTGCCAATGATGGATATTATGTACCTCCTTCCTATACACAGGGAGATATGCCTTACCGTAAAATGTCGGTGATAAGCCCTGCGGCTAATTATATGATCAACGAGATCCTTTCCAGGGTCAACCGCCCGGATTTTCCGCTTAACTGGACAGCGACCGAACGTATGCCGAAGATTGCCTGGAAAACGGGCACCAGCTATGGCAGAAGGGATGCCTGGAGTATCGGGTATAATAAAAATTACACGGTAGGGGTATGGGCTGGCAATTTTTCCGGTGTGGGAGTGGCCGGCCTGAGTGGAGCAAATGTAGCAACGCCGTTGTTGTTCAGGATTTTTAATACGATCGATTATGATAGCGATGAAGAGTGGTTCCCCAAACCGGAAGATTGCGATATCCGGCAGGTATGCAGTGAAACAGGAATGGTGCCGGGAGAGCATTGCACAAATGTGGTTACTGATTATTTTATACCATTGATATCATCAACTCAAACCTGCAACAATTACCAGGAAATAATGATAAGCCCGGACGAAAAGATCTCATATTGTAAAAGCTGTGCACCTGAAGTGGGGTATAAAAAGAAATGGTACAAGATCGTTGAACCCGATATGCAGGCCTGGTATACTGAGAACCGCGTAGCTTACCAGCAAATACCACCACATAATCCTGACTGCGAACTGATCTTTAAAGGAAGTGCGCCATCCATCGTATCGCCAGCCAATGGTTCGGAATACCTGATCAGTAAAAAAGACCCGGAACCCTTACAATTATCCTGTAAGACAGCTAATGATGTAACAAGGGTGTATTGGTATATCAATAATAAATTCTATAAAAGCTGCAACGCCGGGGATAAGCAATTTTTTGTGCCCGATGAAGGTCCTGTCAAAATATCCTGTACCGATGATAAAGGAAGGAACAGGGAAGTAAAGATCACGGTAAAATATGTAAACTTATAAATCATTCATTCCGTAAAGAATTTACAGGATTGGATATAGCTGCTTTTATAGCCTGGAAACTTACCGTGATAATAGCAATACATACAGAAAGCAGGCCCGTAACTACAAAAACCCAGGCACCGATGTTTACGCGATAAGGATATTGCTTCAGCCAGTTATGCATGACCCACCAGGCGAGTGGAGAAGCAATGATAAAAGAGATTATCACCAGTTTCAGAAAATCTTTGGATAATAAAGAGGTAATAGCAGTAACGGAAGCGCCGAGTACCTTTCGTATTCCTATTTCTTTAATCCGGCTTTCTGCCATATAAGCGGCGAGACCGAACAGACCCAGGCAGGAAATGAAAATGGTTAGGCCTGCAAACAAAGTAGCGAGTGTGGCCGTATGTTGTTCATCGGTAAACTTTACAGCATAAGATTCGTCTACAAAGAAGAATTCGACCGGATAATCGGGATTATATTTTTTAAGAATACTCTTGATAGTTGCCAGGTTGGCTTTTGTTGAATTTTTATTATTCAACTTGAATGTAACAGTGCCAAACCATGTTTTTAAATTGCCTGGTCCCTGGATGATCATCGGGAAAAGCGGTTGATAAGGGGTGCCGGGAATAAAATCTTTTACAACTCCAACTACATGCCAGAAACCATCATTGCTTTTAACGATCTGCCCGATAGGATTTTTAAAACCCATTTCTTTTACGGCTGTTTCGTTCAGCATGATCGCAGTGGAATCGGTAGGATACATGATATCATCGATATCCCTGCCGGCAATCATTTTTAATTGTAATGTTTTTACAAAAGTATTATCAGTATAATACCTGATAAAAAATGTTCTTTTAGCAGGGTCTTTTCCTTCCCATTTATAACTATCATTCATCTGCCATATTTCTGTAACAGGAGAATTAGTACGGGTAATACTGGTAACAGCCCCGCTATTGATGATCTCATTCCTGATAGGGGTATAATTCTTTTCAATATCTCCTTTCACAAAAATATAAGCAAGATCATCCCTGTTATATCCCGAATCCCTGTGTCTTGCATGATTGACCTGGTTGTAAATGATGATCGTGCATATGGTAAGGATAATGGCAAAAGTGAATTGCAGTACCACCAGTATTTTACGGGGAGTAACCAGGGCATTTACTCCCTTGAAACTTCCTTTTAGCACACGTATCGGTTTGTAGGCCGATAAATAAAAGGCAGGATAGCTGCCGGCGAGGATGCCGGTAAATAAAATAAAACCAATAGCCGCCATCCAGAAATTAAGATTGTGATAAGGGATGTATAATTGCTTCCACATGATCTTATTGAACCAATCGAGACTTAGTTGCACCAATACCAGCGCAATAGCTCCTGCCAGGAAGGAGATGAGGATTGATTCACCAAGGAATTGCCATACGAGTGAACTTTTTCCAGCTCCTGATACTTTGCGGATGCCTACTTCCCGAGCGCGGTTTACACTTCTTGCCGTACTCAGGTTCATATAATTAATACAGGCGATCAGGAGAATGAATGCAGCAATGATCCCAAACATTCTGACTGTACCGATCATTCCGCCTGTGATCTTTCCATTATCAAATTCAGACCATAATCGCCATTTACGCATGGGGTGCAGGAATGCTTTGTAATCTATATCCGAATGTTGTTTAAAAATATTCTCTATCCGCGCATCGAATGCTTTTTCAGTGACACCCTTTTTTAATAGAACATAGGTTTGTACAATACTGATCTCGCCCCAGTTGGGATTATCCCATCCAATCTCTTTCATATAACTGAAAGGAACGAGGTAGTCGAAATCGAAGCGTGTATTATTGGGCGCCGGTTTCATGACACCGGTTACGGTAAATAATACATTGCTATCGATCCGGATCACTTTACCCATCGCTTCTTCATCACCAAACATTCTTTTGGCCAGTTTATCGGAAAGAACAATCGAATGGGGACCGTTAAGGGCTGTATTGGGATTTCCCTGTTGCATAGGGAGTGAGAACATGGTAAGAAATCCGGGATCTGTGAGAAAACCATGTGTTTGTATCCTCTGCTCACCGATCTTTAATATAAACGCGGCAACCCAGTTGGTGCGAACCATTTGTTCTACTTCCGGGTGTTCTTCTTTTAATACCGGTCCCATTACCATGGGAGTACTGTTCCATACATTTACTTTGCCATCTACGACCATGCTGTTAAACACCTGGTAGATCCTGTCTTTTTTTGAATGGAACTGGTCGTAACTTAATTCATTTTGTATCCAGAGAATTATCAATACGGCGCTGGCCATACCTATGGCGAGACCTATGATATTAATGGCAGAAAATCCTTTGCGACGCATTAATCCCCGCCAGGTAAGTTTCAGGTAATTGGAAAAAACGCCATTGCGAAAAGGATAAATGATGCGGCTTTTTTGTTCCGTGATTTTTTGTTTGCCTGTTTGAGCGGCAGGAGCTTCTTCTTTATTCTCCCGCATGATCAATCTTGCGGCTACGCGTTTGAAAGATTCATCGAGTTCTTTATGTTCGGCGGCAGGAAGTTTATCAAGATCGCTTATGATCTCCGCATCGAAACCAAACTCGGGGTTGTTTTTTATAAGCTGTTCCAGTTCGCGTAACTCTTCTTCGCTGGCTTCGTTAGCCAGTTTTTTTCCCAGTAAACGCCATATGCGGTTCTTATCTCCAGGCATAGATATTTATTAGTCCAGAAGGCGTTGCCTGGTTCAAAGATGTGTATTTCATACTAGCAAACATATTGTTGGTCATCCTGGTTTTCTGCAATCAAATGTCTGGTTATGATTTGGAAACAGGATCATAAAATCCGTTAAATTTTTTCTGCAGCCTCTTCCCCCGTATTAATCGCTCCTTCCATAAATCCCTGCCAGTCGGCCAGGTGCTCCCCGGCAAAATGGGTGTGTATATGCGATCGTTGTAGAATGGGTCTTAATCGAAACCATTGTCCTTTCCCATAGAGGGCATACGAGCCATAGGAATAAGGATCATTACCCCAGTAATAATTGGTTTGTTTTTCCAGCAGGCTTTTTACATCACCAAAATAGGGTTGCAGGGTTTGCTGGATCATATCAGCGCGCCATTCATCTGTTTGATTGGCTACGACGGCAGCTTTATCACCGATAGTGTAAGAGATCAGCACTCCTTTGGCAGAAGGTTGATTCTTCGTAGCATTATAAAAATAATGTGGTAATTGATCCGTGATCATATCAAAACTCTCATCCTTCCAGAACTTCTCTTTAAAAAGCAAAGGGTTTTTATTGATCCGGGCATATTGTAATTCATTCAATGCATTTGCCTGGTCGGTTGGTAGTCCGGGTTCCCATTTTATTTTTTTAACAGCGAAAGTGGGGGCCGTACAGATCAGTTTATCAGCGGTAAATGATTTCCCATTTTCGCAATATACTTTTACACCTGTTTTATCCTGGACGATACGTTGTACACGGTGTTCAAGATGAATATTCTCTTCACCGATAGCAGCAGCCATTTTTTTGGCAAGTATGCTATTGCCGCCTTTAATTTTCAGATCCATTTCATTCTTTTCACTGCTTTCGGCATATTCGGCCAGTGCAGCAAAAGCGGATACGTTGCGGATCGTTTCTCCAAAATCAGTACTATCGAATAATTCGCGGATATCAAGGTCTCTTCCTTCGCAGCCGTTATTGACCAGGTATTGCCACCAATCGGTCTTATCAAGTTTTAATTTATCAGGTCCGGTAAGTTTTTCATAGTTAGCAATAAGGGATTGAAATTTTTTCTTCCAGTCTTCACTATAATCCCATTCCCCGCTTTTATAATATTTTCCCTGGTAAATAAGATGAGAATTGAACTGGTTATTAAGAAGGTCAAGTCCGAATTCATTACACATATTCTGCAAACGGGTATGTGAGTTTCCTACCCATTCGGCGCCGAGTTCGATAGTCAGATTTTCGGAGGGGTCCATAGGATAAGAAAATACACGGCCACTGATACGATTCCGTGCTTCAAGGATGATGACGTTTATATTTTTCTTATGCAGGTAATTGGCGGCAGCCAGACCTGAAAATCCAGCACCTATAATAATGATGGTTGGCTTTTTACCGATAAAAAATTTTCCAAATGAAGAAGTGGTAAATAACAAACCACCGGCGGCGAGAGAAGTATGTTTGATGAACTGCCTGCGTGAAGTCATAAGCGGTTATCCTTTTAATAATACAGCTCTAAGTTCATCATTTTGCGGTAACGAACCAATCTGTTTGGCAAAGAAAGTGGGTTGGATCATGTAAAAAGCCCTCACAAGAGGGCTTTTATGAAATACCAGTGATTATAGCTTAATCTGCTTTTCTTACCGATCCGGCTCCTGATACATTCTGGTTGACCGTTGGGTTGCCTTTATATTTTGCATCGCTGGCCCCTGAAGCTTCCGCTTTCAATTCTACACTGGCAAATACTTCAGCATTGCTGGCGCCGGATAAATTCAGATCGGTACTTTCTGTCAGCAGATCATAGCAATTAAAATTAGAAGCGCCGGATGCGATTACATTTACCCTTTTTGCCTCCCCTTTTAAATTAGCGGTGCTTGCCCCGCTGAGATCGGCTTGAATTTGTGGCGTCTTCAGATCGAGTTTAACATTGCTGGCGCCGCTGAGGTCAAGGTCAAGCCCGTCAGGTGAACTTAAAGTAGTTTCGCTGATAAGATTGGAGGCGCCGGAAGCCTCTAATCTTTTATAAACAGGGGCCGATACAAACACTTTTGCCTTGCCTGTAGGATCGATATTATGGTTTTGGCGGGTTTTGATACGAAGAACATCGCCTGCTGTTTCAATTTCGATATATTCCATCAGGTTTTCATCGGTTTCAATACGGATATCAGTAAAAGGCCCCTGTGTAATATGTACTTCGAAATTACCCCCTGCTTCTATTGAGTTAAAGGAATCCACGTGACGATTCTCCGTTTTCATTTTACCATTCCCTTCTATGCCATTCATATTGTCAAAAAAGCGGCAGGAAGAAAACAGCCCCAGTATAGCGAACAAGAAAAATAGTGTACGTTTCATATCAATAACATTTAATAAATACAAATCTCTCTAAATAATTTCATCCATGAACACTTGGACGCAGGGCCGGGTCGCCAGGTTACAGAAAACAGGGTAAAAAGAACTGCCAACTCTTTTTTACCTTCGCAGCACTATGACAGAAAAGATACTTATTCTTGATTTTGGTTCCCAGTATACTCAATTGATAGCCAGAGCAGTACGAGAGGCTAATGTGTATTGCGAGATCATTCCTTATCACAAAGCATTTGAATTTGAACCAGGATTAAAAGGCATTATTTTGTCGGGAAGCCCTTTTTCTGTCAATGATCCGAATGCTCCGGATGTGAAGGTGGAAGATTTTATTAAGAAATTACCGGTGTTGGGAGTGTGTTATGGAGCGCAGCTTACGGCCAAGCATTTTGGTGGTGTAGTCGCAAAAAGCAATAAACGCGAATATGGCCGGGCTACACTAAAGCGTTCGAAGGATGATTTGCTGCTGAATGATCTTTCTGTGCAAAGCCAGGTTTGGATGAGCCATGCTGATACTATTTTGGAATTGCCCAAGGGGTTTGAATTACTGGCTACAACGGATAGCATACCGGTGGCGGCGTTTCGTAAAACCAACGGAACTGATGTAAAGGGTGAATTTCCGTTGTATGGGGTACAGTTTCACCCGGAAGTATATCATTCTACAGAAGGGAAAAAATTATTAAATAATTTTCTGGTAAACATTTGTGGTTGCAAACAGGATTGGACGCCGGCTCACTTTATCAATGATACGATTGAAAACCTGAAAAAGCAGATTGGTGATCGTAAAGTGATTATGGCGTTGAGCGGCGGGGTTGATTCTACGGTAGCGGCTACGCTGATCAATCGTGCCATTGGTGACAGATTGTATGGGATTTTTGTAGATAATGGTGTATTGCGTAAAAATGAATTTGAATCAGTATTGGCTACTTATGCAAAATTGGGTTTAAATGTAAGAGGAATTGATGCCAGACAGCGATTCTATACAGATCTGGAAGGAAAGACTGATCCGGAGGCAAAACGAAAAGTGATCGGGGGTTTGTTCATTGATATCTTCCAGGAAGAAGCGAAAAAAGTAGAGGGTGTAAGTTTGCTGGGGCAGGGTACGATTTATCCGGACGTGATAGAAAGTGTATCTGTGCATGGTCCTTCGATGACGATAAAATCTCACCATAATGTAGGAGGGTTACCCGAAAAAATGCATCTCGAACTGGTAGAACCGTTGCGTTATTTATTCAAAGATGAGGTAAGGAAAGTGGGAAAAGAATTGGGTATACCTGCAGAGATGATTGACCGTCATCCGTTTCCGGGTCCGGGGTTGGCGATTCGTATATTAGGTGAAATTACAGAGGAAAAGGTACGGTTGTTGCAGGATGCAGACCACTTGTATATAAAAGCATTAAAGGATAATAATCTCTATGCAACTGTTTGGCAGGCCGGAGCTATCTTGTTACCGGTAAAAAGTGTAGGCGTGATGGGGGATGAAAGAACTTATGAATACACTGTGGCATTAAGGGCTGTGACAAGCGTTGATGGGATGACAGCAGACTGGGCGCATTTACCTTATACTTTTTTAGCCGATATTTCCGGTAGCATCATCAATAATGTGAGAGGAATTAACAGGGTCGTATATGATATTAGTAGTAAGCCACCGGCTACAATTGAATGGGAATAAATTATATATTTAAAGCACAGTTAATGAAACGTTTTTTCCTGCTTGTATTGGGCTTCATGTTTCTGCATAGCCTTGCTTTTTCACAAAACGATTCTTTACCTGCTAATGCGATCGTGCAAAAGCACAGGATTGCCATTTTTGCTCCATTGTATCTGGATTCTGCTTTTGATGGTAATAATGAATACAGGTATACTAAAAATGTATTTCCCAAATTTATTAATCCCGGATTGGAGTTTTATGAAGGGGCCGAACTGGCGATAGATTCATTGTCGAAAGAAGGCGCAGAGCTGGAATACTTTATTTATGATACACGTTCGGCGAAAGAAACGGTTGAGCAGCAATTGGCAAGAGAAGAGATGCAGACAGCCGAATTAATTATTGCTCATTGCAGTGGAAATGAAGTAAGATTATTTTCTGATTTTGCCCGCAATAAGAATATTCCTTTTATCAATACAACTGTGCCGAATGATGCGGGTGTTACTGCGAATCCATACTTTGTAATACTTAACCCGACTTTGAAGACGCAATGTGAAGGGATATACAGATACCTGCAGAAATATTACTCGATCGATCCGATTATTATATTTAACCGGAAAGGGGCTTCTAATGAAATGATCAAATCCATCTTTGATGATTATAGTAAGGTGACGATGTCGGTGCCTCTTAAACTTAAATATGTGACTTTGAGTGATAGTTTTACAGTCGCTCAATTGCAATCATACCTGGACAGCAATCATAAGACTTTATGTATGTCGGGTAGTCTTGATGTAAATTTTGGAAGAAGATTGGTTGTTCAACTGGCTGGATTGAGTAAAAAATACCAGACAGTGGTAATGGGTATGCCGACCTGGGATGCGATCAGTAAGGATTTTTCAAGACCGGAATTCAAAGGGGTAGAGATTATTTATAGTACTCCTTTTTACAATGCAAAAGTGGATAAGGTGAGCCAATCGATCAATAACTTCTTTGCGAATGAAATGTATGCACGGCCAAGCGATATGGTATTTCGGGGATATGAGGTAACGTGGAAACTGTCGAAATTATTAATGCATTACGGGAAGGACATTTCTTCTAACCTGGCCAATAAGCAGTATCAGGTATTTACTGAGTATGATATACAACCGGTGATTAGCCGTCAAACCAATACGCTGGAATACTTTGAGAATAAGAAGCTGTACTTTATAAAATGGCAGGATGGGATCATTAAATCTACTAACTAAAGTAAGGGTTAATCGATAAGGTTATTCTTTACAGCAAAAAACACAAGACCTGCGGTGTTTTTACTTCCAAATCTTTCCATAAGTCTGTCTTTTATTGCCTCGACTGTGCGGGGGCTGATCTCCATTTTTTGGGCGATTTCCTGGGCTGTAAACTCCATGCAGATAAAGCGAAGTACATCTTTCTCCTTGTCGCTTAGTGTGATCTCATTATTGAGGGAAGGAACTACTTTTTGGCGGGAGTGTGATTTCTTTAATAAGATACGGTTGACGAAATTATTGAGGTAATATCCTTTTTCGAAGACTTCCATGATGGCTCTTCTTATTTCCTGTGGTTCTGCATTTTTTAGAAGGTAGCCGTTGGCGCCGTTTTCCATGAGATGGTAAACAAAGCGTTCGTCTTCATACATGCTTAGGACAAGAACCTTGATATTGGGATATTGTTTGCTAATGATCTTGGTAGCTTCGATACCATCTTTTCCGGGCATGCGGAGGTCCATCAGCACTACATCGGGTTCTGATTCAGCAATTCCGTTTAATAGTTCATCTCCATTTTCAGCTTCCTGAACGAACTTTATGTTCGTAAAGGGGCGAAGGGAAAGAATAACTCCTTTCCGGAAGATCTTATGGTCATCGGCAATAGCTACTTTTATCATTCCAGGTATTTCAGATAAAAAATAAAATTAGCAAATAATCTTCAACTACTGGTAGGGGTCGTCTTTGGCGAGTTCGATAGTGACCTTGTAATAAGTTTGAGAAATATCCTTTTCAAAATAGATATTCCCGTGCACCACGCGAAGACGGCTGCTGATATTCTTAAGTCCCAGTCCAATATTACTCTTGTTTAGCTTTTCAAAATCGCTTTGTACAATACCCCGGCCGTCGTGGTGGATGCGCATATAAAACTTTTCGCCGTGTATATTTTGTGTAAGGTGGATGAAGCTGGCATTACTGTGTTTGAGGATATTGTTGACAAGTTCCTGTACAATACGGAATACGATCAGTTCTTTTTCGGTTTTCAGGCGGTCTTTATAATCATGGAAGCGGCTGCTGGCGTTCATGGTACCGGATCCGCTTATTTTTTGGAAGAGATCATTTACGGCTGATTCGAGCCCAAAATTTTTCAGGGTTGGAGGCATCAGGCTATGGCTGATATTACGGACCAGCTGAATGGTATCGTCGATAATCTGGCGGGCCTGGAAGATGGATTGGAGTTGGGTGGCTTTATCCTGATTAACGAGATTTTCATTAAGGTAGAGGCGGGCTGTAGCGAGGAGGGGGCCGGCATCATCATGAAGGTCGGCAGCTAATCGCTGGCGTTCTTCTTCCTGGAGTTTAATAGAGGCGTTGAGTAATATCTTTTGTTGTTCTTCTTCCATCTTTTGCAAGGTGCGTTGATAGCGGGATACCTTACGTTGGTGAAAAATAATGAATAACACTAAGCCGACCGTAAGCACCAACATCCCCATAGTGCCAATAAACAGCACAGTGGAGACTCCGGATGATGGGTTGGTGGCTTGCAGAAAAAACATAGTAGGGTAGTAGCTTTATGTAAAATCCATATCTAAGTATGGGATTTGTTTTTTAGAGATCGAATGACTATTAGATATATTATTTTTGAGGATAAAGAGAGCAATTAAAAAAAGAATGTTCTTCACAATGTCTCCAATAAAGGTTAAATCCCAATATTTCATCACTTTTATACTAGCATAATTGGCTAAAATGTAAAAGAAAAAAGTTCCTCCTAAATATATCATTATGCCAAAAGCAATCCAAAAAACATGATTTTTGTAGATATAATCGATGTTAGGCTGTTTAAATTGCTCGTAAAGGTAAAATATAATATATGTAAACAAAAGGATTGTTTCAACTCCTATAGGGAGAGAATCAATTACATGTAATTGTATATTGAAGTAATGAAAGAATTGAAATGCAAAAAAAAGCGATGAGCAAATAAGTATAAAGGTCTTAAATTTTTTATTTTTTATTTTTAAGAAAAATATTAGCGTAAAAGAAGAATACTCAAGAAAAGTATATACGAAATAATAGATTTTTAAAACTGATTTGCTATAAATGAGATCAAAGCTTAAGTTTAAGAAAAAGAATATGAGACTGTATACTAGGATTATAAAAAAGTCAATCTCTGATTTTATTTTTTTATAAAAAAAGAGAGATCCTAAGGGAAGTAAAAAGGAATACGAAAAAATAATATCAAAAAGGTTTTCTATAAACTTGGATTTGTTCCAAATATAGAAAACCTTTTTTAAAATAGGTAATAATCTACCAGAGCTTTACATAATTAGCAGTAAACTATTTATGCATTGTCCCACCAAGTTAAATTTTCAACTGTTTCGAGTTGAATTTTACGCCCTAACTTTTTCATAACAGTAACGTTTTTGAAGTTCTTGAATCGATTCTATGTAAAAATTGCCCTTTATTAGGGAGATTTCCACGGGTAAAAATTGAGGGTTTAACGGTTTAAATTCATAAATGACAGATAATTATATAGTTATGGTGGGTTTACTAAGAAAATATACTTCGTAAGAACGCGTTATATTACTTGTAAAAATACGTATTTATACGGAATATTACCTAGAAGAATTACCTCGCAAATTAACGATTATTGAAGTTGTTAACAGATGTGGATAATTGTAAATGAGGATTTAACTACCTAACAAGATTTTTTAACGAGGGTAACAAGAGTATACCATGAAGAACAAAACACAATTTTAGCTCTCATTTAGATTGCATTACATCTGTAAAGCCAATATAATTCCGGGAAGTATTATGACAGACGTTTTTCTCTATGCCATTGATATAAGAAGTATCAACTAATCTAATCCAAATCCAACTAAAATAAAAGCTGATTTTAAGCATGATATAAAGCAGAAATTTAAATGGGATATAAATAGGAACAGTAAAAAAAACTACATTTGGCATCGGAAAATCACGAACCCCCCTTGCAGGGTGTCGACTAAACCAAACTATTCATGAGCAGTAGTAGTACTCAGCAGATTAAAGTAGCGATTGCCGATGACCATAAGATATTCAGGGATGGTATTCGCATGGCACTCAGGGACAAAGAATACCTCAAAATACTCTGGGAGGCCGAGGATGGCAAAGATCTCATGCACAAATTGCAGCTAAAACTGCCGGATGTGATCCTGATGGATATCAGGATGCCCGAAGTCGACGGGATCAACGCCATCAGCATGATCCGTAAGGAATACGAAGATCTTAAGATTATTGTCCTGACAATGTACGACGACCAGGAAATGATCACCAAGATGATGGAAATGGGCGCAAATGCCTATCTGACTAAGACCACAGATCCTGAAGAAATCTACCAGGCCATCCTGACCTGTATGAACGACGATTTCTATTTCAATGAATTGGTTAATAAAGCCGTTCTGCTCAAACTTCAACATAAAAAAACAGTTCGCCAGTTCTACCCTAATCCCGTTAAACTTTCCGAAAAAGAACTACGTATTTTAAAGTTGATCGCAGAGGATAAGACCACAGAAGAAATCTCTAAAGAAGTATTCCTCAGCCCGCGTACTATCGAAACCATACGGCAGAATATGAAACAAAAAGTAGGTGCAAAAACTATTGCCGGCCTGGTAATGTATGCTATGCGGAATAAATTGCTTGAATAACCTGCTACATTGCATACCCCACATCCAAGAATAGGTGCACACATATCCTAATATACTAGTATGGAAAATGTCAATAACAGTTATTTTGACGGGAATTATAAAGATATCTGGAAGGCTATCATACCGGAAGAACTAACTGTCAGGGAAATTGACTTTGTCATTCAATATTTTGATTTACACTCCGGTAATAAAGTATTGGACCTGATGTGCGGCTATGGACGACATGCCCTGGCACTTGCTAAAAAAGGAATGGCTGTAACGGCTGTTGACAATCTAGAAGCCTATATCGGGGAAATAAATACCCGCGCAAAAGAGGCTAATCTACAGATACAAACTGTACAGACCGATGTCATAAAATATAAATCGGATGATTTGTTTGATTTAACCCTTTGTATGGGTAACAGTCTCAATTTTTTTGGTGAAAAAGAAATCGATTCCCTCTTTACTACTGTCAATACCCAGCTAAAGAAAGGCGGTCATTTATTGATTAATACCTGGTCACTTACTGAAATAGTAGCAAAGCAATTTACCGAAAAGTCCTGGAGCAATATAAACGGAATGAAGTACCTGACCGATTCACGTTACCTCTTTCACCCTACCCGCATCGAATCTGAAACGACTATTATTTCATCCAATGGTGACACTGAAACCAAGATGGCTATTGATTACATCTTTTCTGTTGCTGAAATGGAATCTATGCTTAATAAAGCAGGGTTTGATCTTAAAGAAATATATAGCATCCCCGGCCGAAAGAAGTTTGCAGTAGGAGAACCAAGGGCATATATCGTCGCTCGTAAGCGATAGTGTACCTTAATTGCCATTTTACAAAGGCAAATATCTTAGAAAAAAAGTGTAGTCAATCAAAATTTGTACAAATTTTGATTGACTACACTTTCTATTTAGAATAATTTATTGAACTACTACTTGCCCTTTCTGGATTTGCCCATCAGCATTTATAATAGTAATTAAATAATATCCCTTCGTCCATCCGGCTGTTGAAACATCTTTTGCGATTCCGTTAAATTCAAATTGCCTGTAGATAGTCCCCGTATTTGTATATACAGATACTGTCTTTGTACCTGGCCTGTCTAAAGCTATTGTAAATGTTCCATTGTTAACAGGGTTTGGATATATCCTCGCCGGTTGCTCGTTAACTCCATCTGCCGTTACTACACGTATGGATGAAGAATAAGAGTGGCCGGAAATATCTTTTGCAACAATTCTATAGTAAAGACGACCAGAAGGCGCATTAATATCAGTTAACACATAATCAGTTTGCCCATTTATTGATGGTACTTTCTGAATACGATTATAAGAAACGCCATTTTCAGAACGCATAATGTCAAACGATACTGCATCATCATTATTGCCATTTTTCCATGTCAATATTACATCAGTTCCGCGGCGCTCAGCAGCAAAATATTCGAAGTGAACAGGCAACACGCTGCCAACAGAAGATACAATAATTTCAGAGATGAATTTTTTATAATTATCTTCTGGTAAATCTTTCGCAGCTACTCCATCATTATAAAAAATATTATCACCATTATCACAAATGATCTGCAATTTGTCAAGCGATAATTGGCCGTTCTGATCAATACTTAATACAGCCTCTGCATTAAGACCGGTCAGATCAAAAGAAGATAATAATACCGGAGGATTCGCAGCAAGACCGGTCCAGCTGTAAATAGCAGGAATGGATGTCTCGTCTACACTACCTGCTACGATGACATAATTTCCATTCGATAAACGGATCATATCACGTATACCTCGCCCACCCAGGTCCAGTTCTATCGGAGTACCAATAGTTGCATTGCCTGCAGGCGAACCATTATTGAACCAGGTCTCAAAATTTTGTACAGGAGCAATCACCGCTTTGGTGCGATTAGCCAACGGTACCAGCGGCGCACGGAAACCAATATATAATGTACTGTTATCCGGGGCGAATACAAGACCTTCCGCATTAAATCCATTGATTGTTTTGGGATCTATACCATCAGCAGCACTCGCAGAGAAATCATATCCATGCAGGTCACCCCAGGTAATTAATTGCGAACGTAGCCCTGTATAGGAACCAGCATTGCTGAAAGAAATAGCAGCACCCGTTCCGGTAATGTCAATAGCTAAAATCCTGTTCCGGTTAGGTTTATCATTAAAACTGCTGCTATTACTCATAGATCCCAACCAATATGACCGGCCAGCATGAGTAACGCTCTTCACAGCAGCTTCTATATCTACTTCTTTCCAGTTGCCGGTGCTGCCATCAGTAAGATTGAGAATGTTACCTGTATTAAAATCAAAAGTTTTAACAGGTAAGCCGGAAGCATTGCGGTTAAAAACATACAAAAGATTGCTTTCGTCATTGGCGATAACCATGTAATCATTATCAAGTGCGATAGCAGCAGAAGCATCTGCAATGCCTGTTAACCAGTTGATAGCAGAAGAACCGGCCAAAGAAGTTGCATAATTGATAATGTATGATGTATTATTAGACCCGTCATTTACTGTTACAGTGATCGTTGAATAACCTGCCGAAACAGCAGTTATCTTCAGATTGCGCGATGCTCCACTTCCGGAGAGAATAAGATTAGCAGCAGGCACAACAGCCTGGTTGCTGCTTGCTACACTTACTACAAGACTTGCTGCAGGCGTTACATCATCTCCAATGATAAAATCGATACCATTTACACTTGCCGGATCAGCCAGGTTATTAACAACACCGCTTACAGCATAAGGACTTGCCGGTGAAACGGCTACTCCACCATCAAGATAATTGGTTGTTGCTGCTACATCCATAACGATAGTTGGTGCACCAGCATTCACAGTGCAAGGATTAGTATAGATTATCAATGCACGTGTACTTTTTCCCGGGCTTCCAATATCTCCGCCTGTTGAAGCAAACGAAGCTTCTCCATCTCCAACAGCCGATAATGACCAGTCAGCAATAATATTATTACCTAATCCGGCCACATTTACCCAACCACTTTTGGTAGTTGTTCTGATGGTACCAGGAAAATTCTGATCACCAAAACTGAGGCGATCTACTAATGTTGAGGATGCATCAAAAAGATTGATCTCATCATTACGGCCAAGATTAGTAGCAAGGCCGCCGATAACTTTTACATCAGTACACAAGCTCCAGGCAGTACGAAATGCCGTTGCATTATTCTCCGCGAGAATAACTGATTCGCCTGGTTGTACAACGCCAAAGGCGCTAAGACTAACTGTATTGGCAATACGTGAATCATCATCAAAGCTATAGCCTGTCATATCAACAGCACTGGTACCGATATTGGTAAATTCAATAAATTCCAGGTTAGTTCCGTCGTACATAAACTCTGTGATACGAATAGCTCCGGGAGGGCAAGGATTATAAGCAACCGTTGCACGGGTACTTTTACCCGGGCTGCCAATATCACCACCGGTAGATGCGAAAGAACCTTCGGCATCTGCTACAGCGGATAATGTCCATTGAGCAGCTAAATTATTACCAAGACCAGCGGCACTCACCCAGCCACTTTTGGTGGTTGTTCTGATAGTTCCGGGAAAATTCTGATCGCCAAAACTGAGACGATCGACTAATGCTGAGGAAGCATCAAAAAGATTGATCTCGTCATTACGACCAAGATTAGTAGACAAGCTGCCGATAACTTTTATATTATTGCACAAGCCCCATGCAGTACGAAAAGCTGCTGCATTATTTTCAGCAAGAATAACCGATTCACCGGGTTGTACAATACCAAAAGCGCTAAGGCTTACCGTATTGGCGATACGTGAATCATCATCGAAACTGTAACCTGTCATATCAACAGCAACAGCTCCTACGTTGGTAAATTCTACAAATTCCAGGTTGGTGCCATCATACATGTATTCAGTGATGCGCATCTGCGCCCGGATCGATGAAGATAAAAAAAGGACAAATACAAAGGAAAAAACAAGTGGGAGTAACTTTCTTCTCATAGCCGTTATAATTTCGGCAAAGATTTCTCCGGCAAGTTATGGATATGTTATCGCAAAATTACCGTTGTGTTAAGAGTAAAAAGTTAAAATTGAATTGACTGCAAAATATAGAGATAGTAAAAGAAATGCACATTTTTCATGCTGGTATGGTATTTAATATTCTTACTAAAACAGCAATATGAAAAATATACAATCTCAAAACAGCAAACCCAATCCCCGGGTTAATAATAACAAACATCGCCCTGAAAATAAAGATAACCTGGATAGCCGTGAAGGTGAAGAGCAACAGCTAAAAGGGGACAATATTACTCACAATAAAAAAGAAATAAAAACTGAGAAAAAGAATCCGGGAAAATAATAGGGCACGGAACGGATTAACCGATTGTGGTTAATTCGTTCCTTTTTCCTTACGTTCATAACGGCCCATTAAAACTCCTTTTGCCAGCAGATGTTTCTGAATTTCTTCCAGTAATGCCTTTTTATTGGATCCGGCTTGTAAATGAAGAGTAGCATCCAGGGCATACACATAAAAATAGTAACGATGGCTACCTGATGGCGGGCAAGGGCCATAATAACCTGTTTTACCAGCGCTATTCATTCCGCTTACGCCACCCGTATAATTTTCATCAATAATAGTTCCGGTGGGAATATTCCAAACCAGCCAATGATCAAATGTTCCTTTTGGTGCATCAGGATCTGCGGCAATGACTGCCAGAGATTCTGTGCCTTTGGGAAGTTCTTCCAGTTGTAGAGGTGGATTGATGTCTTGTCCATCACAGGTGTATTTTTCAGGGATTTTTCCTTCATGCACAAACGCTTCACTTTTTACGATCAGGGTTGCTGCTTTCATTTCTGCCATAAGTATTAGGTATTGATTAAGGTATTAATTTTAAAAACCATGCCATTATTCCTGGCAACCCTTTTATAGATTCTATTGAAATAAACTCTTGTCGGGGTAGCTGGTGTCCAGGAAACCATAATCCAAGCTATTAATATTATAATTAATTAATTATCAAATAATTATGAAATAACCCGATAATCAATTTTTTGAATAAAACAATGCTTGTTTCTACTTTTTTGTATAAACACATCCGTATCTTTGCAAAATGAAAACAGAGATATATCAGCCTGAAAAGAATGACCGCAATGACGAGGCAAGCGTTATTGAAAGAACTGTTCTGAATGACTATAAGTATGGATTTGTTACCGATATTGAAGCAGATGAAGCTCCCAAAGGTTTAAATGAGGATATCGTTCGCTTTATATCTGCCAAAAAGAACGAACCACAATGGATGCTTGACTGGCGCCTCAAAGCCTTCAGGCATTGGGTGAACATGGTTGAACCCAACTGGGCCAATATTAATTACCCGCCGATCAATTATCAGGATATTATTTACTATTCTGCGCCGAAACAAAAGATCGCACCAGGCAGCCTGGATGAAATAGATCCCGAACTGAGAAGAACGTTCGAAAAGCTCGGCATTTCGCTGGATGAACAAAAACGGTTGAGTGGTGTGGCCGTAGATGCGGTGGTGGATAGTATTTCCATCGGAACTACTTTCAAGAAACAACTGGCCGAGCTTGGCATTATCTTTTGCTCCATGAGCGAAGCCATTCAGGAACATCCTGAATTGATACAAAAACATTTAAGTTCCGTCGTTCCTATTACTGATAATTATTTTTCTGCTTTGAATGCTGCCGTATTCAGCGATGGTTCTTTTTGCTATATACCAAAAGGTGTTCGTTGCCCGATGGAACTTTCTACCTATTTCCGCATCAATGCCGAGAATACAGGTCAGTTTGAAAGAACACTGATCGTAGCTGAAGAAGGAAGTTATGTAAGTTATCTCGAGGGTTGTACAGCTCCCATGCGTGATGAGAACCAGCTGCATGCTGCGGTAGTAGAACTCGTGGCTATGGATCATGCAGAGATTAAATATTCAACAGTACAAAACTGGTATCCCGGCGATAAAGAAGGTGTAGGTGGTATTTACAATTTTGTAACAAAACGTGGAATCTGTAAGGGTGATTACTCCAAGATTTCATGGACACAGGTAGAAACTGGTTCTGCAATTACCTGGAAATATCCAAGTGTTATTTTAAAAGGTGATTATTCAGTTGGTGAATTCTATTCTGTAGCTGTTACCAATAATCATCAGCAGGCAGACACAGGCACCAAGATGATGCACCTTGGAAAGAATACCAAGAGCAGGATCGTTTCAAAAGGAATTTCAGCCGGTGTAAGTAATAATAGTTATCGTGGCCTGGTGCATGTCAGCAAGAATGCTGTCAATGCAAGAAATTTTTCGCAATGCGATTCTTTATTACTTGGTGATAAATGCGGTGCACATACTTTCCCTTACATTGAAGTAAAAAACAATACGTCGGTAGTAGAACATGAGGCGACCACTTCCAAGATCGGAGAGGATCAGATATTTTATTGCAACCAGCGAGGCATCAATACAGAAACGGCCGTGGCATTGATCATTAACGGATTTGCCAAAGAAGTAATGAACCAGTTGCCGATGGAATTTGCGGTAGAAGCACAAAAATTGCTGGCGATAAGCCTGGAAGGAAGTGTAGGGTAAATGAAAGCAACCCGCAACAACTTTCGATTATAAAACAAATTGCTTTATTGAACACTATATTTTAAAAACGCGAATAAAATGTTGAAGATTCAGAATTTGCAAGCAGGAATTGAAGGAAAGAAAATTTTAAAAGGGATCAACCTGGAAGTAAAGCCAGGTGAAGTACACGCTATCATGGGACCGAATGGTTCAGGTAAAAGTACACTTGCCTCTGTATTGGCAGGAAGAAAAGAATATGAAGTGTTGGGTGGTTCCGTTGAATTTCTAGGTAAAGATTTACTGGAACTCTCGCCGGAAGACAGAGCCGGTGAAGGCGTTTTCCTTGCTTTCCAGTACCCGATCGAAATACCAGGGTTGAGCACGACTAATTTTATTAAAACAGCTGTGAATGAGGTTCGCAAATACCGTGGCGAAGAAGCCCTGGATGCAGTTGGCTTTTTAAAAATGATGAAGGAGAAAATGGGATTGATGAATATGGATCAGTCATTGCTCAGCCGTTCCCTCAACGAAGGATTTTCCGGAGGAGAAAAAAAACGTAACGAAATCTTTCAAATGGCCATGCTTCAGCCTAAACTGGCCATCCTGGACGAAACTGATTCCGGTCTTGATATCGATGCCATCCGTATTGTATCGAATGGAGTTAATAAACTGCGGAATAAAGATAATGCTGTATTGATGGTGACCCACTATCAGCGTTTGCTCGATTATATCGTACCAGACTTTGTACACGTACTTTATAATGGTCGTATCGTAAAATCTGGTCCGAAAGAATTGGCACTCGAACTGGAAGAAAGAGGATATGATTTTATCAAGAATGAAGTAAATGTAAGCGAAGAAGCATAAGACAGATTGTACGATTTAAAAGGCTGATAGATTTTTAGAAAAATGGAAAAAATGAACACTGTAACATATTTTAAGGAACAATTTGATCAATTGCAGGCTGTCAATAAAGACAGTTTGTTTGGATTGCGGCAAAATGCTTTCGATACGTTCAGCAAGCTGGGGATACCTGTTGCAAAACATGAAGAATGGAAATATACCCGCATCAGCGGATTATTCAATAAAGATTATCAATCCCTGGTTACAAAAACAACGACTGTTACGGCCGATGACCTGCAGGCCATCCGCCTGCCGGATCATGAGCAGGCGAACGAACTTGTTTTTGTAAACGGACAATTCTCATCTTCCTTATCGGTTATCCGCTCAAAGAAGCTGGTGGTATTGCCTTTACATGAAGCCGTGAAGAAAGAATACAAGGATATTGTTTTGAATAACCTGAATCATAGCAGCAATTATTCAAAAGATGGCATCAATGCACTGAATATGGCATTTGTGCAGGCTGGTATTTTTATCTATGTGAAAAGGGGAGATGCAGTTGAGCATCCTTTGTATATATATAATATTACTGATGCCAGGACAGCAAATGTTTTTTCGCAACCCCGCAGCCTGGTTTATATCAGTGAACGTGCGC
>CAMLGR010000013.1 GCA_946479615.1 uncultured Bacteroidota bacterium
ATTTATTGGAAAGCATAGGAGTGAAAGTAACGATCAAGGGAAAAGGAAAAGTGATGAGCCAGTCACTGGCCCCGGGAACAGCATTGGCAAAAGGAGTAGCCGTCGTACTGGAACTGAGTTGATGATTACCATTTTAAAAATTTAATGGTTAAGCGTGTTATTAAGGGACATATTATATAAAGTGGCCGTAAGGGCGGTAGTAGGAAATACCGGTACAGAGATCAATGACGTACAGATCGATTCGAGAAAAGTGAAACCGGGATCTGTGTTTGTAGCGGTAAAAGGAGCAGCCACTGATGGTCATGAGTTCATTGAAAAAGCAGTTGAGCAGGGAGCGGCAGCCGTTGTGTACCAAACAACACCTGCCACGCAGAATGATAAAGTGGTATATGTACAGGTAGAAAACAGCGCGGCGGCAGCGGGATATATGGCTCATAATTTTTTTGGCCAGCCTTCTGAAAAAATAAAACTGGTAGGCGTTACAGGTACGAATGGAAAAACAACGATCGCTACCTTATTGTATAAGCTCTTTACAGAATTGGGATATAGATGTGGGTTGCTGAGTACGGTGGAGAATCAAATAGGAGGAAAAGTGATTCCTGCTACGCATACGACACCGGACACGATCAGCCTGAACAGCTTGCTGAAGCAAATGGTTGATGAAGGTTGCAGCCATGTATTTATGGAAGTGAGTTCGCATGCTGTACAGCAGCACCGCGTAACAGGGTTGAAATTTTCCGGGGGGCTGTTCAGTAATATCACGCATGATCACCTGGATTATCATAAAACCTTTGATGAATATATCCGGGTAAAAAAAGCCTTTTTCGATGCATTGCCTTCTGATGCCTTTGCGATCAGTAATGCAGATGATAAAAGAGGAACGGTGATGTTGCAGAATACAAATGCAAAAAAGTATTTGTACAGTTTGAAAACGCTGGCGGATTTTAAAGGAAAGATCATTGAAAATAATTTATCGGGACTGGTAATGACCATTAATGACCAGGAAGTGCATTTCCGGTTGATCGGTGAATTCAATGCATACAACCTGCTCGCGGTATATGGAGCGGCTGTCAACCTGGGTGAAGATAAACAGGAAGTGTTGCGATATATGAGTGTGCTGACAGGAGCAGAAGGAAGGTTCGATTACATCGTTTCGCCGGCTGATAAGCTCATTGCCATTGTTGACTACGCACATACACCGGATGCATTGCTGAATGTGCTGGCTACAATAAAGAAATTGAAGAAAGGGTTTGAACAGGTCATAACAGTAGTAGGATGTGGCGGGGACAGGGATAAAACAAAACGACCCGTCATGGCGGAAGTGGCCTGTGAATATAGCGACAGGGTGGTATTTACCAGCGATAACCCGAGGAGTGAAGATCCGGCAGAGATTATAAAAGATATGGAAAGGGGATTGCCGGTTGCTGCGAAAAGAAAATATATCTCGATCGTGGA
Organism: uncultured Bacteroidota bacterium; assembly: GCA_946479615.1. The sequence continues at coordinate 1,456 of CAMLGR010000013.1, forward strand.
CAGGAAAGAGGCGATAAAGACGGCACTTAGCCTGGCCCAACCGGAAGACATTATCCTGATAGCAGGAAAAGGACATGAAAAATACCAGGATATAAAAGGAGTGAAACATCATTTTGATGATAAGGAAATCGTGCGGGAGATGTTTGAGGAACTGGGAAAGTGAATGGTGAATAGTCAATAGTGAATGGGTTTACAAATGAGTAATGTTATTCACTATTGACCATTCACTCCAGCATGAGAGACTAACAATAACAACACGAAAATACCTTGGACGGTATAGAATAAAAACCACAGGCCAGTATGCTCTATCATTTGTTTGAATGGTTTAAGCAGGAAGGGATCAAGTTCCCGGGAAGTGCATTGTTCACGTTCATCACTTTCCGGGTGCTGCTGGCCATGTTATTGGCACTGGTGATCTCCATGCTGTACGGCCGCAGGATCATTTGGTTCCTGAGAAGAAAACAGGTAGGCGACAGTGTACGTGATTTAGGATTGGCAGGTGAACAGAGTAAAAAGGGTACACCTACAATGGGTGGGATCATCATCATTCTTGCGATCCTGATACCAACATTGTTGTTAGCCAACCTGAATAAAGTATACATCCGGCTGATGTTATTCAGTACCGTATGGCTGGGTGTGATTGGCTTTATCGATGATTATTTAAAACTGAGATCGAAAAAATTAGCGCAGGAAAAAGGAGTTACTTATAAAAAAGGCGATAAAGACGGATTGGCAGGCTGGTTCAAGATATTAGGGCAGGTTGGATTAGGGATCATCGTAGGGGCCACTCTTTATTTTAATAGTAATGTAAAGATCTGGAGAGAATTTATCGGAACCCCGCAAACCACCGATACAACTGTTTTTGCGAAAGTGGTGAATGGCAAAACCAAATATTTTACGGAATCAAAAACGCCGATCACAACAATACCTTTTGTAAAAGGACATGAATTTAATTATTCAAAATTATTGCCGGCTGGTTTGAGAGGGTATACCTGGATAGTATATATCCTGATAGTCATCTTCATCATTACGGCGGTATCGAATGGCGGTAACATAACAGACGGGTTGGATGGGCTCGCGACGGGAACCTCTGCCCTCATTGGGGTCTTGCTTGGCATATTCGCCTATGCAAGTGGTAACCTGGTATTCGCGGATTATCTCAACATCATGTACATCCCGAATCTCGGTGAGCTATCGATTTTCATAGCAGCGATGATCGGGGCCTGTATCGGGTTCTTATGGTTCAACTCTTACCCGGCCCAGGTATTCATGGGTGATACGGGAAGTCTGACACTGGGCGGGATCATTGCAGCGCTGGCGATCATTGTGCACAAGGAATTGCTGATACCGATTTTCTGTGGTGTGTTCCTGGTAGAAGTGCTGAGTGTGACCATGCAGGTAACTTATTTTAAATACACGAAGAAGAAATACGGGGTGGGTAAACGGATCTTTTTAATGAGCCCTTTACATCACCACTATCAAAAGAAAGGATATCACGAAGCGAAGATTGTAACAAGATTCTGGATCGTAACAGTGTTGCTGGTTGTGTTTAGTATAGTAACACTGAAGCTGAGATAGTGAATGGTGAATAGTCAATAGTGAATGGTCAATAATGAATAGACCATTCAGACATAGTTAGTCATTCATCATTGACCATTCACTATTCACAGCGTAACTATTTTTTCCTGAAAAACCACCATCCCCGGACCCCCTTTGAGAACAGCAGCCTGATAGAAAGAATTGTGGTGCATTACCAAAATTTATGCTTTTGAAAAACCAATTCCGTACACGCGATGTATGAAAAAGAAAATTGTCATACTGGGTGGGGGAGAAAGCGGCATCGGCGCAGCGCTCCTGGCAACTAAGCAAGGGTATGACGTATTTGTTTCTGATGAAAGCTCTTTGAAAGACAATTATCGTAACGACTTGGTCAACGCAGGTATCGCTTTTGAAGAAGGCGGTCATGACAAAGAAAAAGTTCTTTCGGCTGATGAGGTGATGAAAAGTCCCGGTATTCCTGAAAAGAATGAAATGGTAAAAGCTATCCGCAAAAAAGGAATCCCTGTCATCAGTGAAATAGAACTGGCCTACCGCTTTAAAGGTGATAGCATCATTATTGCCATCACAGGCAGCAATGGTAAAACGACTACCACGGCGCTGACGTATCATATCTGCAAAAAAGCAGGTTTGGATGCGGCCCTGGTAGGAAACATCGGGTATTCATTTGCCCGCCAGGTAGCCGAAGATCCAAAGTCTTTGTATGTGGCAGAGATCAGCAGTTTTCAATTGGATGACATCCATACATTCAGACCGGATATTGCCATTCTTACCAACATCACCGAGGATCACCTGGATCGTTACGATTACAATTTCGAGAATTATATCAGGAGCAAATTCCGGATTGCGATGAACCAGCGCAATACAGATCATTTTATTTATTGCCTGGATGATGAAGTAACGATGAAATATATCAATCAGACCAAAACTATCGGATTCAGTATTCAATCAAACCAATTACCAATCAGCATGAAAACAGAAGTAACCAAAGGCGCATTTATCAAAGACGGCGATATGTACATCAGGACAGGAGAAGAATTTACAAGTATGAGTGTATATGACTTTGCATTAAAGGGAAAACATAATCAATATAATACCATGGCGGCAGGTGTAGCAGGATCCATAATGGATATCAGGAAAGAAAAGATCAGGGAAGCCGTACAGGATTTTCAAAACCTCGAGCACCGTATGGAGCCGGTGGCTACCGTACGCGGGGTGGAATTTATCAATGACAGTAAAGCTACCAATGTCAACTCTACCTGGTATGCACTGGAAAGCATGACCAAGCCAACCATCCTGATCCTGGGCGGTGTAGATAAAGGAAATGATTATTCATTGATAACTGAACTGGTAAAAGAAAAAGTAAAAGCGATCATTTGCCTGGGTACGGATAACCGGAAGATCCATGATGCTTTTCAGAATGAAATCAACCCGATAGTAAACACCACTTCAGCGTATGAGGCTGTGCATGCCGCCTACCTCTTCGCTACAAAAGGTGATGTAGTCTTGCTGAGCCCGGCCTGTGCCAGTTTTGATTTGTTCAAGAACTATGAGGACAGGGGCAACCAGTTTAAGAAAGCGGTGAAAGAGCTGTGAACAGTTGGCAGTTGGCAGTGCGCAGTCATAGCTTTTAGTTTGAAATAGTAATATAGACAAAGGAATGAAAATTAATTTTTAATTGAAATATAGGTAAGTGTAAATAGCAGCAGGCAACTGCCCACTGCAAGTTGCAAACTGCCCACTGGAAAGATGGAGATAACAAAAGACATACGATTCGGAAATATAGCGAACAGCTTTAAATCACGGAATCTTTTAAATAAGACAAAGGGTGATAAAGTGATATGGGCATTGGTGATCCTGCTGACGCTGATTTCTTTGCTGGCCGTATATAGTGCTACCAATTCACTGGCCTATAAAAATTTCAGGGGCAATACCGAAGTATACCTGTTTAAACAGATCTTTTTTATCATCGGTGGCATCCTTGTTATCTATTTTGCGCATCTTGTCAATTATACCTTGTATTCAAGAGTAGCCAGTATTCTTTTTTTACTTGCTATTCCTTTATTGATCTATACATTATTCTTCGGGGTTAGTATGAACGAAGGAAGCCGCTGGATCAGGTTGCCATTGATCAACCTGACCATGCAGACTTCCGATCTCGCCAAACTCGCGTTGTTTATGTACCTCGCACGTTTGCTCAGTCGTAAACAGGCAGTGATCAAGGATTTCAAAAAAGGGTTTTTACCGGTGATGGCACCTGTCGTGATCACCTGTATGCTGATAGCGCCAGCTAATCTTTCTACTGCATTATTACTGGGAGCGAGTTGCCTGATGCTGTTATTTATCGGAAGAGCGCAGGCCAAGCATATTTTACTGGTGATCGGTGTGGCCTTATTGCCTATTGTATTCCTGGTGATTGCTGCGATATCGCAACATAAATCAGGTGATGATGAAGGGGTAGTCGCCAAGAAAAATTCAACCGGTTTATTTGCAAGGGTGAATACATGGGTGGGTCGCGTCGAGAATTTTATTTATGGTGGTAAAGATGCCGGTGATGATGCGATGTACCAGGTAAACCAGGCGAAGATCGCTATCGCCAATGGCGGTGTACTCGGTGTTGGTCCTGGTAACAGTACGACGAGAGATTATTTACCGCAAGCCTATAACGATTTCATTTTTGCCATTATCATAGAAGAATATGGATTGGTAGGAGGGATGTTTATTGTTTTTATTTATCTCGTATTCCTCTACCGGTGTATCAGGATTTTCAAAAGATGCCCGTATGCATTTGGTGCTTTCCTGGCGCTGGGATTAAGTTTCACATTAGCAATACAGGCCATCGCCAACATGGCGGTAACAGTAAATCTTTTCCCGGTAACAGGAGTAACACTTCCATTGGTAAGCATGGGAGGAACGAGTTTCATCTTTACCTGCCTGTCGATCGGGATTATTTTGAGCGTAGCCAGGAACGTAGAGCAGGAAGAAGCATTAAGCAAAGTCAATGCTTCGATGGCCAGTGCAGAAGAATGATAAGAACTATTGATTGAATATTTAAACTAACCGTGAGTAAACGAATAATAATAGCAGGAGGCGGCACAGGCGGACATATTTTCCCAGCCATAGCGATCGCGAATGCTTTGAAGAAGATCGATACGGGGTTAGAAATATTATTTGTCGGAGCCAAAGGGAAAATGGAAATGGAAAAAGTACCCCAGGCAGGATATACAATAGAAGGACTGGATATAGCAGGGTTTAACAGGAGTTCTTTGATAAAAAATATTGGATTGCCTTTTAAACTGGTGAAAAGTTTTTTCCAGGTCAGGAAGATCGTAAAAACATTTCAACCTGATGCGGCAATTGGAGTAGGTGGTTATTCTTCTTTTCCTGTCTTAAGATATGCACAGGCAAAAGGTATTCCCACATTTATTCATGAATCCAATTCTTTCGCTGGCAAGAGTAATATTTTATTAGGTAAAAAGGTGACGAAAGTATTTGTGGCTTCGGACAAAATGGAAAAATTTTTCCCGGCCGGCAGGATCATGGTTACCGGTAACCCGGTACGAGCTGCGATCACGGAATCTGCAGTGAGCCGGCAACAGGGACTACAGTTCTTTTCATTGGATGCGGATAAAAAAACAGTTCTCGTGATCGGCGGTAGCCTGGGAGCAAAAACGATCAATGAATCGATCGACAGCGGGCTGGAACAATTACTCGGAAAGGGGCTGCAATTGATCTGGCAAACCGGAAAACCGTATGCTGCAAAGGCAAAGGAAAGAACAGCCGGCAAACCTGGAGTTTGGGCGAACGACTTTATCACGCAAATGGAATATGCATATGCAGCGGCCGATATCGTAGTAGCGAGAGCCGGGGCAATGACGGTAGCGGAGCTCGCGGTAGTGAAGAAACCGGTCTTATTTGTTCCATATCCTTTCGCCGCAGAAGATCATCAAACGGCCAATGCTATGGAACTGGTGAAAAAGAATTCGGCATTGATGGTAAAGGACAGTGAAGCCAAAGAAAAATTGATTCCGGCGCTTATCGAGCTGGCCGCTGATGAGAATAAACAAAATGAATTAAAAAATTATATCGGTAAGCTGGCTGTTACCGATGCAGATATAGTTATCGCAAAAGAAGTGCTGAAGAATTTAAAATGAATAGTGAACGAGCCAATACTGTCCTTATGAACTCCCCCTTTGGGGGGCTTGAAAAAATCCGGGCCGTTTATTTTGTCGGAATTGGTGGCATTGGAATGAGCGCCATCGCAAGGTTCTTTCACACACAGGGCGTAAAAGTAAGCGGGTATGACAAGACCGCTACACCGCTGACAAAAGAAATGGAAGCGTCAGGCATCCAGATTCATTATGAAGACCGGGTAGACCTGGCGCCAAAAGATGCGGAACTGGTGGTATATACACCGGCAGTTCCGAAAGATCACCAGGAATTGCAATACTACCGCGACAATGGATATAAGGTAGTGAAGAGAAGCGATGTATTGCAGATCATAACAGAAAGTTCTTTTAATATATGTATAGCCGGTACGCATGGTAAGACAACGATCACTACTATGACAGCGCATTTGCTGAGAGATAGTGGATTTGGTTGTAATGCTTTTTTAGGTGGTGTGTCTGTTAACTATGGTACCAACTTTTGGGCAAGTACAAAAAATGTTTGTGTAATCGAAGCGGATGAATACGACCGTAGCTTTTTGAAATTAAGCCCGGATATAGCAGTGATCAGTGCAATGGACCCCGATCACCTCGATATCTATGGCACACCGGAAGCAGTCGAACAGGCTTTTATTGACTTCAGCGGCAGAGTAAAAGATGATGGCTTGCTGATTAGTAAATATGGATTGAAGAGAAGCAAGGAATTAAAAACAACTGATCGGCTTACCTATAGCCTGGATAATGAAAAAGCGGACGCCTATGCTATCAATATCAGGATGATCAATGGAAGCTATGAGTTTGATGCGGTGATCAGGAATAAAAGGATCGATAATGTGAGGCTGAATATGGGAGGGTTACATAATGTGGAAAATGCAATAGCGGCCATTAGCATTGCCAGTTCTTTGGAAATCAATGAGGATAAGATCAAGGCGGCAGTCGCTTCTTTCCGTGGTGTAAAAAGACGATTCGAATATATCATCAAGAACGAAAAACTGGTTTTCATTGATGATTATGCGCATCACCCGGAGGAATTGAGAGCATTGATCACAGGGGCACGGAGTTTATTTGAAGGGAAAAAATGTACAGTCATATTTCAGCCGCACCTGTACACGCGCACTCGGGACTTTGCAGATGGATTTGCAGAAGTGCTGGGACTGGCAGATAAGGTGATCCTGTTGCCCATCTACCCGGCGAGGGAACTCCCTATCGAAGGAGTGACAAGTCAAATGATTGCCGGTAAAGTGGATGGTAAAAAGGCCAAAGTGATAGAAAAGGAAAAGCTCATCGGTGTATTGGAGAAAATGATTGGTACTGCGGAACAACCGGAATTGATCATCACTGCAGGAGCAGGAGATATTGACACGATGCTGAACCCGTTAAAAGAATTATTAGTAAGAATACAATAAAGTGAATACAAAGAAAACGATACGGAAAATTTTGTTTGTAGCGATGTGGATCGCTATCGGTAGCGGTATGCTCACCTTATTGATAGCAGCGATAGGCAAACAAAAAAGAGAAACCTGTAAAGATTATACAATTGTCATCAAAGGACAACGCACATCTGATTTCTTTTTTGATAAAGAATCGATTGGCAAATCTCTGAAAGCAATAGCAAAGGGATCTATCAAGGGGCAACCCAAATCGGATTTCAATCTCGAGCAGATGGAACGGAAGCTGGAAAAAAATGTATGGATCAAAACAGCGCGGCTTTATTTTGACAACCAGGCGGTATTACAGGTTTCCGTAGAAGAAAGAGAACCGGTTGCACGAATTTTTACAGCGAACGGTCAAACATTTTATATCGATGACCAGGTCAAATCCTTACCGCTTTCTGATAAGGTCGTTACCAAAGTTCCTGTATTCACTGGGTTTCCTGATAAGAAAAAACTGGCGAAAAGTGATAGTGTGTTATTGAATGATGTAGACAGTATTGCACAATATATCAGTGCACATCCTTTCTGGTCTTCACAGGTGGCACAGGTAAATATTGTTGCCGGTACTATGCCTGGTAACTGGGAATTTGAAATGGTTCCTGTGGTTGGTAATCATATCGTGAAACTGGGTGATGGGGACAATATCCCGCAAAAATTCAATCGCTTATTTTCTTTTTACCAGCAGGTATTGACCAGTTCAGGATTGGATAAATATAAAACGATAGATGTTCGTTTTGCCGGGCAGGTAGTAGCAGCAAAAAGTGAAAATCCTAAAGTGGATTCGGTAAAGCTGCGGAAAAATGTAGAAGCATTATTGGAGCAGATCAATATAGTAAGTAAGGAAAATGAGGAAGAAGCCGCAGATACGGTTATCCCGGGTAATAAACCGGTTGACCCAAAACCTGCAGCAACAAGAACGCCAAGGGCTGTAATGCCGGCAAGAAACTAGTAACGAAGCAAACAACTAAAAACAACATAACATGAACAGCGAACAACCCATTATCGTCGGTCTTGACATCGGGACAACGAAGATCGCGGTGATTGCCGGACGGAAGAACGAGTTTGGAAAACTGGAAATACTTGGTTTTGGTAAATCCAATTCCAACGGAGTAAAACATGGGCAGGTACTAAACATAGACGAAACGATCAAAGCGATACGAACGGCATTAGAGAATTGTTTTGCATCCAACCCTAACCTTGATATCAACGAGGTGTATGTAGGTATTGCGGGCCATCATATAAAAAGTTTACAGACACGTGGCGATATCGTTCGCCAGGCGACTGACGAAGAGATCACGCAACGCGAGATCGATCAACTGATCAGCGACCAGTATAAAACATATATACCGGCTGGCGACCAGATCATCGATGTAATTCCGCAGGAATTCACCGTAGACAATTTTCAAAACATCCCTAATCCTATAGGTTATGGCGGTGTGAAAGTGGGAGCAAACTTTCATATCATCACCGGTGATAAGAATGCGATCCGCAATATCAACCGTAGCGTGGAAAAATCAGGATTACATACTAAAGACCTGGTGCTTCAACCGCTTGCTTCTTCTTCGGCAGTTATGTGCCAGGAAGATCTGGAAGCCGGTGTGGCCATCGTGGACATCGGTGGTGGTACAACCGATCTTGCTGTTTTCTATGAGGGTATTTTAAAACATACAGCGGTCATTCCATTTGCCGGAGAAAATATCACGAATGATATCAAAACCGGTTTGGGTGTATTGAAAACGCAGGCAGAGCAAATGAAAGTTCAGTTTGGCAGCGCTTTATCAAATGAAGCAAAAGCCAATGCTTATATCACAATTCCTGGTTTGCGTGGTATGCCTGCCAAGGAGATCAGTGTAAAAAACCTGGCGAATATTGTACAGGCGCGTATGAGCGAGATACTTGATTTTGTTACCTATCATCTCAAACAGGTTGGTCTTGATAACAAAGCGCTCAATGGTGGTGTGGTATTGACCGGTGGTGGTTCTCAATTGAAACACCTGATCCAGTTGACAGAATATGTAACAGGATTACCGGCAAGGATCGGTTTCCCGAATGAGCACCTGGCGGCAGGTCATATTGAAGAACTGGCGAAGCCGACTTATTCTACCTGTATCGGTCTTATCCTGAAAGGATATGATGATTACGAGCATAACCGTAAACAATTTGAAAAGGAATACCGCAAAGTAGAAGTGCCCGATGGATTAAAAAGAAATGATTCCGAAGAAGTGGCGGTTGATGAATTGGAAGAAGAAACAATCACTGCACAAAAAGTAAGGCAGCGCAGGGGATTGAGCAACTTCTGGGGCAAATTCAAAGATGGTATCATCGACCTGTTCAAAGAAGAAGAAGATAAACATTTATAAAAGATATTAACCCGATTGTAAATAGTCTCATCTGTTTATAGAAAGAGTGAGACAAAAATTCAACACTATGATACATTTTGATCTGCCGAAAGAGAAATCATCCATCATCAAGGTGATAGGAGTTGGCGGCGGCGGCGGCAATGCAGTGAATCACATGTTCAGCCAGGAAATTGAGGGCGTCAACTTTATCATTTGCAATACAGATGCACAGGCGCTTTCCAATAGTGGCATACCTAACCGTATACAACTCGGGCCACACCTGACACAGGGATTGGGAGCCGGTGCAAATCCTGAAATTGGCAGACAAGCCACTGAAGAATCGCTCGAAGAAATCAAACGCATACTCGAAGTGAATACCAAAATGGCATTCATTACGGCAGGTATGGGTGGTGGTACCGGTACTGGTGGCGCACCTATCATTGCTAAAATATGCAAAGACCTGGGTATACTGACGGTAGGTATTGTGACTACACCGTTTGCTTACGAAGGAAGAAAAAGGCAATTGCAGGCTGAAGAAGGTATCAAAACATTAAAGGGATATGTAGATACACTGCTGGTGATCAGTAATGATAAACTTCGTCACCAGTTTGGTAACTTGAAGATGCGGGAAGCATTTGAGAAAGCTGATAATGTATTGGCGACGGCAGCAAAATGTATCACCGATGTAATCAATAGTACCGGCCAGATCAATGTGGACTTTGCCGATGTGTGTACTGTTATGAAGAATGGCGGTGTGGCTATTTTGGGTAGTGCAGCCGTATCCGGTGAGGGTCGTGCACATCGTGCTATCGAAGAAGCATTGAATTCTCCATTGCTGAATGATAATGATATCCGTGGCGCTAAATGGATCCTTATCAACATCAATTCATCCGAAGGTCAGCATGAATTCACTATGGATGAAGTGGAAGTGATACAAAACCATTTGCTGAGCCAGGCAGGTGAGGATACAGATGTAATTCTTGGATTAGGATATGATAATACATTGGGCGATAGTCTTGGTATTACCTTGATCGCAACAGGGTTCGAGCATAAGAATCCCATTATCCAGCGAGAGCCAAAGAAAAATGAAAAGAAGGAAGAGAAGATCCTGATGGTATTGGGTCAGCCGGCAGAAGAAAAAAAGAAAGAAGCGCCTGTACAGGCAAAAGAAGCAGCGGCTGTGGCGCCGGCAGTAGTGAAGAAAGAAGAAAAGCCAAAAGCGGATCCATTGGCGCCGGTATTGATTGATGAATCAGTGATTGCTGATACACCGATGCCTGGTATGCATGATATTATCAAAATGGAATACATCAGGGAAGAAGAGCCGGTGGAGTATTTTGAACTATCTGCAGAAGAGCCGAAGGAGAAAAAGGAAGAAAAAATACTTAGTGAAACTACGAAATCGACTGACAGTATAAATACTGTGAGTAAAATATTGGTGGAGGAGAAAAAGGAAACTTTACATTTGACAATCACTTCTGTAGTTGAATCCACTCCTGTTAAAAAAGAACAATCTTCTCCTAAGGAAACGACGACTGTTTCAACGCAATCGAACCAACATAATCATAAAGAGAGTACTAACCCGGTGCCTGCAGCGTCGGGAGGCTATCTGGCCAGACCGTCCAATATCTACGCAGAATCAAAAGCAGAGATTTCTACCTCAAAGCCTTCTGCCGAAGAGCCGGTCCCTTTTAATGATGCTGCAAAAGAAGAAGAGGAACTCCTCGATCTGCAAATGCAGATAATAGAAAGGGATGACATTCCGGCGGCGGACGAGCCGTTGGCCCATCATTCTCAAGCACCTTTGTCCACCAAGGTTGAGGATCCGCTGATAGCGGACGAAACCGAAGAGCAAAAACGTAGGGCAACCGAAAGACTGCACAAGTTGCGCAACTTGTCGTTTAATGTCAATGGAGCTGACCCGAATAACGAGTTTGAAACTGTGCCGGCTTACATCCGCCGCAACATGGAATTATATAACAGTTCTTCCCATGTTGAGAATTTCTATAGCAGCTACGAGGTTAAATCTGACAAGAATAACCAGGCGCAGATCAGCACGATCAATACATTTTTAGACGGGCAAAAACCCGATTAATATACGAAAGCCAGCCAGCCGGTAACGGTGTTGACTGGCTTTCGTTTTCGTTCCAATGAAGCCATTAATTAAAGGCTTTTGTTTTTAGTTGTTCCCCTGGTGTTCGCGCCAGGGGTTTTTGTTTTCGAGGTGACACCTCCTACCCGAGGTGTCACCCCGAACTCCGGGTGACACCTTAAAGAAACCGAGGTGTCACCTTGTCCCTGGCAGGCACATACTGTATTACAATTCATGCCGGTTTTTAACCGGTTCATGCAGAGAATGGAGTATAGGTATGGCAATCATCGGTATTCTTATAAGAGAATGATAGTCAATGTATTTTGTTCATCTATATTACTTTTTTTCAATTGTCCATAGGGGTAAACGGTCATAGTGTTGTTATATTAAAAATTACTTTTGGGCGCAGCTTTAAATTTAGAACAAGGATACAGGGCCACAAGAATGGAAGTACACAGCGAAGCCATCTCACAATTGTTGGCAAAAAAAGATGAAGCCACATTTGAACAGGTTTTTAAAACTCATTTTAAAAGCCTGTATGCCTATGCCTTTACTATCCTGAAAGATGAAGCCGAAGCAGAAGAAATGGTACAGCAGGTTTTTTTCAAGCTATGGGAAAGAACAGAAACCCTATCTATCACCGGTTCCGTTACGGCTTATCTCTATCGCGCTGTACACAACGAAAGCCTGAATTATATCAAGCACCGGAAAGTAAGATCGAATCACCGTTTACATGTCGTGCATACTATGAAGGACCAGGCAGATCATGCATCAAAAAAAATAGCAGAAAAGGAACTGGAAACAAAGTTGCAGGCAGCGCTGAATGAGTTGCCCGAACAATGCCGCACTATTTTCCAGCTCAGCCGTTTTGAAGACATGAAGTACCGCGAGATCGCCGATAAACTGGCCATCTCCGTTAAAACCGTAGAGAACCAGATGGGCAAGGCATTGAAATTATTACGCATTAAACTGGTTGAATTTTTATCCATATTGATATTATTATTTACTATTTAATACCACCACCCTGGAACAACATTTTTATCATATCAACGATGACCTGCTGGTGAAATTCCTGTTAGGCGAAGCGTCTCCCGGCGAAGAACAGGCGGTAAAGACCTGGATAGATGAAAGCGCTGCGAACAGGGAGTATTTTGAGCAGTTCAAACTGATATGGGATACCAGCAAACAATTAGCCACGCATTCCACAGCCGATGAGAATGCTGCCTGGAAACGTTTCCAGTCAAGGGTTCATCATGGCCAAACGGACATAGCACCGGTAAAAAAATTGAATTTTTCCTGGATACGCATAGCAGCGGCATTGATCATTGTCATCGGTGCAGGAATAGTGGGGTATTTATTTTTTGGTGAACGTGCTCCTAAAAAAATGCTGGCGCAAACACAGGAGAATGTTTTAAAACAAACCCTTCCGGATGGTTCATTGGTTACTCTGAATAAAAGATCCTCTGTCACCTATCCTGAAAAATTTAAAGGGGATCAGCGAAAAGTAATATTAAAAGGCGAGGCCTTCTTCAATGTAACACCCGATAAGAAAAAACCTTTCGTGATCGATGTAAATGATGTGGAGGTAACGGTGGTAGGTACATCATTTAATGTGAGATCAGAGAACGGAATTACGGAAGTTGTGGTTGAAACAGGCATTGTACGGGTTACAAAAGCCGGGAAGACGATTGAATTACATCCCGGTGAGAAAACCATCATTACTGCTGCCAATACTGATCCTGTCGGGGAAAAAGTAACCGATAAATTATATAACTATTACCGGACAAAAGAATTTATATGTGATAATACACCACTCTGGAAACTGACACAGGTGCTCAGTGAAGCCTACGATGTTCAATTTGTGTTTGCCAGGGAAGAATTAAAAACGCTCCCGATGAATGCACCTTTTAATAATGAATCACTGGAACAGGTGCTGGATGTAATTCGATTGACCTTTAATATCGACGTTATTCAAAAAGGTAACGTGATCACTATACAATAAGAACGACCCATCAGCCATGAAACCTATACGATCACTTATCCTTACTGTATTTATTTTGGTTGGATCCATAACGATGTCTTTTGGACAAAGTCTTCTTTCCAGAACGGTGTCGTTCGATGCCAATCGCCAGCGGTTGGATAATGTGCTGGAAATACTCAGTAATAAAGGGGATTTCTATTTCTCTTATAATTCCGGTATCATTAAAAGGGATAGCCTTGTAAGTTTTACTGCCCGGAACAAAACGGTGCAGGAGATACTGGAAATGCTGTTTAATGACACTTATGAATTCCGCGAAAGCGGTAATTATATCATCATCCGCAAAGCACCGATACGAATGACGATGATCACCAAAAAAGGTGTCACGGATGAACGGATATACTCGGTCAGCGGGTTTGTGTATGATGAACAATCGGGTTCGGCGATCAATGAAGCCAGTATCTATGAAAAAAGAATACTGGCTTCGGCGCTTACTGATGAGAAGGGCTTTTTCAAAATACGCCTGAAGAGCAGTAAGGCGGCATCCGTTGAATTGACCGTCAGTAAAGAATTTTATGAAGATACCACGGTTAAAATAGAACCACGGAGGGACCAGGAACTTACCATCACGATGATGCCCATGGAGAAGATGGGAAACAATGTGATCATCACTCCACAGGATTTATTGCATCAGGATTCTGTTACGATCATCGTCGATAGCAGTTATATAAGAAATAATATAGCCCGTCATGATACAGAGAAAGTAGAACGCACGGGAGTGGGTCGTTTTTTGGTTTCCGCCAAACAAAAAGTGCAAAGCCTGAACCTCAAAGGATTTTTTACTTCCCGCCCGTTCCAGGTATCTGTGATCCCTGGTGTCGGTTCGCACGGGCAAATGAGTTCGCAGGTAGTTAATAATTTTTCACTGAATCTCTTCGGGGGATATACAGCCGGGACAAACGGGATGGAAGTAGGCGGACTATTTAATATCGATAAAAAAGAAGTAAAATATTTCCAGGTGGCAGGATTGTTCAATGCCGTAGGTGGACAGGTGCGGGGGATGCAGGTAGCGGGTCTTAATAATACAGTAGGCGATTCGGTAAAAGCATTTCAGGTGGGTGGTATCAGTAATCTTGTAAAAGGAAAATTTTCGGGAATGCAGGTGGCGGGTATCTATAATCATGTAACGGATAGCGTGAAAGGATTCCAGATAGGAGGTGTTGGAAATTTTGCGCGTAAAAAAGTAAGCGGGTTGCAGGTAGCTGGTGTGGCCAACTTCAGTAACAAGGAAACAGATGGTGTGCAGATAGCCGGCGTTATCAATTATTCAAAAAGATTAAGGGGTGTGCAGATCGGCCTGATCAATATATCCGATACTTCGGAAGGATATAGTATTGGCCTGATCAATATCGTCTTAAAAGGATACCACAAGTTGAGTTTCTTTACCAATGAAATTGCGCAGTTCAATGCGGCTTTCAAAACAGGGAATTCAAAATTGTATAGTATCCTGCAGGCGGGTAGCAATCCGGGTATCGATACACGGCTCTATACGTTCGGGTATGGATTAGGAAGTGAAATATCTTTGAATAAAAAGAAAAATCTATCTCTCAATCCTGAAATCACTTCACAGTATCTCTACCTGGGATCATGGGATTATACCAATATCTTAAATAAGCTGTCACTGAATATAAACTTCAAATTAAATAAATATATATCCCTGTTTGCAGGTCCTTCTTATTCTGTTTTTATTTCTGACCAGGAAACCGGAATAGTAGGGTACCGGTTTCCGGTTCCTTCTCCGCAATATGCAAAAAATAGTTTTAGTAATCGCGTATCTGGTTGGGTCGGTTGGACAGCCGGAATTAATTTATTCTAAAAAAATGTTAACGCGTAGGGGTGGATTCTTAGCTGGTTGTCATATTCCCAAAGAAGTATTTAATGACACTACAGAAGAAAATCATCTCTATTGCAGCAATTCTTATTGCCTGCTTTGGATCGGTTGCTATAAAAGCACAGTCTACACAACAGTTGCGCGGAACGATCGTTGACCAGGTCTTGCAGCAGCCGCTGGCTGGTGCTACGATTACGGTAAAGAGTATCAATCGTACCGTAATTACCGATAATGAAGGATCATTCCGGTTCAGGGACCTGCCGGTAGGTACTTACCAGTTAGGTATTTCGTATGCAGGATATAAAGAAGCGGTGCTTGATAATATTGTAATCAATGCGGGTAAAGAAACCGTATTAACGATTCCACTGGAAGCGCTTATTCATGTTGAAAATGAAGTGGTGCTGAAAGCTAACAGCAAAAAGAACAAGCCACTGAATGATATGAGCGCAGTAAGTGCAAGAGCATTCACGGTAGAAGAAACACAGAAATATGCAGCGGCTGTCAATGATCCTCTCCGGATGGCTACAGCTTTTCCTGGTGTGCTGGCAGGTGATGATGGAAACAATTCGATCATCATCCGCGGTAATTCACCTAACGGATTGTTATGGAAAATGGAAGGGATGGATATTCCCAACCCAAACCATTTCAGTAATGTGGGCAGCAGCGGTGGCGGTATATCTATTCTTAGTTCACAACTACTGGCTAATTCCGATTTTGTAACGGCAGCTTTTGCCCCGGAGTATGGAAATGCGCTGAGTGGTGTATTTGATCTCAAACTTCGTAAAGGGAATGATGAGAAAAAGGAATATACATTGCAGGCAGGTGTATTGGGATTGAATGGCGCTGCAGAAGGACCTTTTTCAAAATCTTATAAAGGATCATATTTAATTAATTACCGGTATTCGACCCTTCAGTTATTGAACAAGATCGGTGTATTGGATAATGATGGCGCGTCTACCAACTTCCAGGATCTTTCCTATAATATCTATTTGCCTACGATCAAACTGGGAACCATTACGCTTTTTGGTTTTGGCGGTCTTAGCAGTGAGGACCGGAATGTGACAAAAGATTCGGCAAAATGGAAAGAAAAAGATGACAGGTATCCATACCGGTATATTGCCAATACGGGGATGACCGGGATTACGCATACTATTTTAATTGGAAACAGGATCAATCTTAAATCAGGTGCGGGAATTTCTTATACCAAAAACGGGTACGACGAAGATTATATCGATGATGATTATAAAATTGCCAAAAACTACAGGGATCAGTATACTACCCGTAACCTTCTTTTTAATAGTACGCTCAACTATAAATTCAGTAACCGATTCAACCTGCGGGCGGGTGTGATCGCTAAATTGATCCGGTTTAATTTTTATCAATTATCAAAAGAACATGATGATGATCCGCTGGAAGAGAAAATTAATAGTACCGGTAATACGGCTACGCAACAGGTTTTTGTTGCGGGACAATATAAAGTATCGGATCATCTTACGATAAATGGCGGATTTCATTACCTGCATTTGTCTTTGAATGGAAGTCGTTCAGCAGAACCCCGGTTTTCTGCCAAATGGAATATCAATAACAGGAGCAGCCTGGCGATCGGGTATGGATTGCATAGCCAGTTACAACCATTGGGTATTTATTTTGGTGAAGTTCATAATATGGATGGCACTACTGATCTGCCAAATAAAAATCTTGGTTTTACAAAGGCACATCATTATGTAGTATCCTATAGTTACCGGTTGACACGTAACCTGTTATTGAAAACGGAAGCTTATTACCAGCAATTGTTCAATGCGCCGGTAAGTCAAAAGCCCGGTAGCACGTTCTCTGCACTCAACATTCAGGAAGAATATGTAGTGGATCCGTTGAAGAATACGGGTAAAGGAAAAAACTATGGGATTGAAATTTCTTTGGAACGTTACCTGCAGGATAATTTCTACCTGACCTTAAGTAATTCTTTTTACCAGTCAAAATATACGGCGGCTGATGGCATGGAACGGAACACAAGATTTAACGGGCATCATATCAGTACGCTGATCGCAGGTAAAGAATTCGTATCGAAAAAGAAATCGCGCACATTCGGCATTAACATTAAGACGATCTATGCGGGAGGTTTACGGACCACGCCTATTGATTTTGAAGAATCGCAGATCAAGGGATATACCGTATTCAGGGAAAACGATGCTTTCACCTTGCAGAACGATGCTTATTTCCGTACCGATCTGCGGGTTAGCATGAAATGGAACCGCCGGCATCATACGAGTACGCTTTCGCTGGATATACAGAATCTTACAAACAGGCTGAATGTATATAACCAGTATTATAATAGCGATGATAATAAGATCGTCACTAATTACCAGACAGGTTTGATTCCTGTACTTAACTATAAAATTGAATTTTAGTCTTAATCATATTAAATAAGTAAAATGAAAAAAACAATAGCAATCGCAGCGATGGCAGTCATCTTCTTCTCATCGTGTACAAAAGAAAGAATAGAAGGAGAGGGGCCGGTGATAACACAAGCCAGAACGGCAACTAATTTTTCAGGTATTTCGTCCGGGTTTTCAGGAAAGGTTCACTTTATAATCGACCCGGTTTATAAAGTGGAAGTGATGGCACAGGCAAATATCCAGGATGCGATCAGGACGAATGTTGTCAATGGAATATTGAATGTCGATATCAGGAACAATATAAAATTGCGCTCACATGAGCCGATCATTGTGAATGTAAGTGCCCCTTCGTTGGATTTTGTCAATGTAAGTGGCTCAGGCGATATTGTTGCACAGGGCCATAATGCGGTTAGCCGTCTTGACCTGGGCATCAGTGGCTCGGGGAGTATTAAAATTGATGAGGCGGTAGTTAGCGACAAAATAGATGCGCGGGTGAGTGGATCAGGAAATATTACAGTTAATTCGGGCTCTGCTAAAAATGAGACAATTGAAATCAGCGGCAGTGGAGGTATGACACTTACAGGTGTAACGGCGGAGAAAGGAGAGATTCATATCAGCGGTTCAGGCAATGTAAAAGTGAATTTATCACAAAGTCTCGATGCGCATATATCGGGTAGTGGTGATATATGGTATTTGGGTCAGCCTGTTATTACAACGCATATTTCTGGTTCGGGTAAAATAAGGCCATTATAAAAAGATTGCAGAGGATAATTCCGGAGATATCGTAATTAATATATGCTGGTATAATATTCCTGCATTTTTTGGGCATGAAAATCGAAATAGCCTTGTTTTCCATCGAACCAACCGAGTACTTCTTTCTGCAGCAGGAAACTGGGACAGGTAGCGGGTATTTCTTTATAGGAAGACCATTGCCATTCTTGCAGGGATTGGCAATAGTGATGATGGATGGGATTCCGATGGATATAAAACAGGGTATTGGTGAGTTGAGGTTGGGTTGTTACTTCAACACGGCGCATATAATCGATGAATAGAGCGCCCTTGCGGGAATAAGTATTATTAAAAGTTTTGGCGTAGCTGTTCAGGAAATTGGAAAATCGTTCCATGATAAAAGTGGGTGCGAAGGCGGGAAAATATTCTTTATTCTTTTTTATCTTTTCGAATTGTTGTTCGATACATGCTTCGTCTTTTGTATGGATAAGAAAATGAAAATGGTTGGGAAGAAGACAGTAACCATAAGTATTTGCTATCGGTGATATGTGGTTTTGATAGCGGGAAAGGAAAACCTGGTAGTCGGCAGGTTTACGGAATAATTTTTCATCACCGACGGCCCGGCTAAGGATATG
This sequence comes from uncultured Bacteroidota bacterium, assembly GCA_946479615.1. The sequence goes on from CAMLGR010000013.1 coordinate 20,672, forward strand.
GTAAGAAGTGTCCGGGAAAAGTGGAATATGGTAATCTGTCATGATGGAAAGCTAAAGCATCCGGTAAATCCTACCATGGGAAAAACACAGGGAAATGCGGGTTTAAAACATAGCGATCGAATTTATAAGATTCAACCTTATAGGTTCGAGCCATACAGGGCATCAACCAAAGATTCCCGTTAGAACCAACATAGGAAATGGTTTTTTAACCTGCACCTTCAGCGATTTACAACAACTTTCAGGAGAAGAATACCGGAATAGATGAGCTTAAAGACATGGATGGAGAACCTATAAGGTTCAACCTTATAGGTTCTCCATCCATGAAAAATTAGTCAAAGATCTTCGTTGAGAAAGACAGGAGAAATTGTTTTTTCCTGTCTTTATAGGATTATATGAACAATTATGAAGAGGAAAAAACAGAGAATAGATGGAGTTAGGCGCATGAAGATAGTACCTATAAGGTTCAACATCTATAACTACACAGATTCACACACATTTTTCCGGAGAGAAAACAGTGAGAAAATAGGGGTATATAATAAAAAAGGAAACCTATAAGGTTCAACCTTATAGGTTCCCTAAAAAATATATTATCCGGGCATCTATACCTAAAAGAACGATCGAAAATGTTTTCAAAATCCCGGCGAAATGTTTCTTATAACTCCCTTATCCAGATATTCCTGTAACTGATCGGCTGGCTCGGATCACCATGATCCTGCAATTTAATAGCCGACGCACCATGCTTTTTATACACTGGCGTACCCCTGTACACCGTTCCTCCCTTCAACTCAAAATTATTCTGTACCAATACCCCATTATGTATTGCTGTTACACGCGCCGGTGTCTTTATACTACCATCATCATTAAAACGCGGAGCCGTCCAGATAATATCATACGTCTGCCACTCACCGGGTTTCTTACACGCATTCGCCAACGGAATACCTTGCTTGTAAATACTGGCAGTCTGGCCATTTACATACGTCTTGTTATCATAACAATCCAACACCTGTAATTCATACCCATCATCACCGCGGCCAGTAGATGCCAGGAATACACCACTATTACCCCGCGCCTGGTCCTTGCCCGTAATATTCTCGGGAATGCGCCATTCAATATGTAACTGGTAATCCATGAAGGTTCTCTTCGTTTGTATATTACCAGTCCCTTTTTTTACGGTAAAAAAACCATTTTCAACTGTCCAGCCAGCCGGCTGTGTACTGTCTTTGACAGATTTCCACTCATCCAGGTTTTTTCCGTCGAAAAGAATAATTGCATCGGAAGGAGCATCTGCAAATGTCTTGCCCGGTGTAACCACTTTTGGCTCCGGTTGCCATACTTCTGTCAGCTTCGGATCAATTTCCTGGGCCTGCGCATAAAAAACAACACCTAACAATCCACAAAAAAATAATACTGATTTTTTCATATTGCATTAATTAAAATGAACGTATCTATACTATGGAATCCTTAAAGTTAAGGGAACTTCAGGTGATATAAAAAGAACGGATTTCCATTAACAGGTTATAAATTAAACCAAACAATGATGCCGTAGCTTTGCCGGTAATCAACCCCAACCAAATGGCAACTATACTCATCACCGGCGGAACAGGACTTATTGGTAAGGCGCTTGTCAAAGCCTTGCTGGAAAAGAACCACGAAGTGATCATCGTAACCAGGAAAAAGCCGCTGGAAAATCCCGATCCCCGCATCAGCTATGCTATATGGGATATCCCGGCACAAACGATTGATAGTACCGCCATCTCCAGGGCCGATCATATCATTCACCTCGCCGGAGCAGGAGTAGGGGATAAAAGATGGACAAAAAAAAGAAAAGAAGAAATTGTTGCCAGTCGTGTCAAGAGTAGTGCATTGCTGGTAAAAGCCATGCAGGAGATTCCCAATCAGATTCAATCGGTGGTCAGTGCTACCGCCATCGGATGGTATGGCCCCGATCCTGTTATCCCCAATCCAAAACCTTTTACAGAAGATATGCCGGCCTATACCGATTTCCTTGCTCAAACCTGTCAACAATGGGAAGCAAGTATCGATCCCGTTACAGCGTTAGGAAAAAGACTGGTTAAAATAAGAATTGGAATTGTATTGAGCCATGAAGGCGGAGCTTTAAAAGAATTTATACATCCCGTCAATTTTGGGATCGCCACCATCCTCGCCAGCGGCAAACAGGTGATCAGCTGGATCCATATCGATGATCTCGTAAGGATACTCCTCACAGCTATGGAAAATAAAGAGTATACCGGTGTATATAATGCCGTTGCTCCACATCCTGTAACTAATAAAGAACTGGTACTGGCACTCGCCCGTGCTAAAAGAGGAAAACTTTTTATCCCCGTGCATGTACCTTCCTTTGTACTCAAACTGGTGCTGGGCGAAATGAGTATCGAAATCTTAAAAAGCGCGACCGTCAGCAATGAGAAAATAAAAAGGGCCGGATTTATTTTTCAATATCCGGCCCTCGAAAGTCTTACAACCTTATTCAAAAGTTAAAGGTCGTCCCTGCGGAATTTCCGGAAAGATCCCCATACATACAATGCACAATAAGCAAAACAACCCAGCAGCAGGGCAAATACAGATGGTATATCCGCAAACATCTTATTGTTCTTGAAGAACGGGAACGGAAGTAATTCGTCCGATACCTGCAAAGGAAAGAAATAACCGACCGGGCTCATGTGCAAAGGATGATTAATGATCTGCATGATCAGAATCTCGAAAATAAGTCCGTATAAAAAGAAAATACCAGCTGCCAACCCGCTCTTGCGCAAAAGAATGGCCAGCATGAAAGCAAAAAGGATATACAACAGGCTTTGAATAAAAACAAATGCCATATTTTCTATCCCCTCGAAGGAGAAAGGAGTATGTAAAATGAATCCCATCACGATCGATGAGAAAATGTTAATGAGCGTAATAACCAGTCCGAACACCAGGATCAATAAAAGCTTGGCCTTGATAAATTCCTGCCGGCTCCATCCATCAATGATATTCTGACGATGTGTTTTAAAGTTAAATTCATTTACACAATGGTTAATGATCAACCAGCCGGGAAAGAATAATAACCAACTGTTCAGCCAGCCTGTAGTTGCCCACAACGTAGGATAAGCAAAAGGATTTTTGAAGAACTGTGTCGCCATATCGGCACCGGGGATATTCGTGTAAATAACATGGGTGATAAATAAAACGGCGGCAATACCGGCCAGGTATAGGATGCCAAACACCTTAAAAGCGCGGTAGTCCTTCAGTTTCATCCATTCAATTTGTAAGATTCGTTGCATATAATAAGTTTTATCAGCGATCACTTTGGTTTCCGGTGATTTCTAAAAATCTTTTTTCTAATGTCTTTCGTTTCAGGCTAAGCTGGTTCAGTACCACTTTTTTCCCGAAACACCAGCTATTGACCTCGGCAGCCGTTATATTTCCCCTGCATTGTACCTGTATCGCCGTACCGGCATGACTGATATTGATCAATCCAGGCATGCCCTGCAACGCTGCTTCCAGTGCAGGCAGATCATCCGCTCCCAATTCAATCAATACCGAATCATCACCTTCGGTCGATAATACTTCACCCACAGTCCCGATGGTCTTCAAATCTCCTTTCTGGATGATCGCCACGTGTGTACATACTTTTTCCACTTCATCAAGAATATGACTGGCCATGATGATCGTCTTGCCCTGGCGGTTCAGGTCAATCATCAGTTGCCTGATCTCTGCAATACCTGCCGGATCGAGCCCATTGGTAGGTTCATCGAAAACAAGAATATCCGGGTTACCTAATAATGTAGATGCGATCGCCAGTCTTTGTTTCATACCTAACGAATAGGTATTGAATTTTGAATCCTTTCGTTGCGAGAGGTTGACTATATCCAGCACCCGTGGAATATCCTTCACATCCCTTCCTTTGATAGCAGCCGCTATACGAAGGTTCTTTTCACCACTTAAATAATGATAAAAATTAGGTGTTTCCAGCAGGGTACCTATCTGCTTGCGTTGGGTTTCACTACCCGGCTGGCCCATCCACAGGTATTGACCGGATGTAGGCTTTATCACATCCATCACAATGCCGAGCATGGTAGTCTTGCCACTGCCATTCGGGCCCAGAATACCGAATACAGATCCCTTCGGTACTTCAAAACTGACATTATTTAATGCCTTGATAGCTCCGTAATTTTTACTGAGACCGGAGACGGTAAGTATTGACATGAACAGAGTTATTGTTTAAGGAAAGAAAAGCAATATTACTGAAACAAGTATCTAAAAAATAGAAAAATCCCGGCACTGACCGGGATTTTTTCGTGAACTGACCGAAAAGAATATCAAAATGCTTTTTTCTCATCCGGCATTTTAGGTGTCTCTTTCTGTGTGTATAAAACCGGGCTCACTTTCTTGGGATCGCCCTGGTATACCCAGGTGATATTCGTCATATATTTTTTAAAGGTAGCATTTAACTGCTCCAGCGTTACTTTCTTGATATCATCTTTGATAGTAATGGACCTTTTCCAGTTGCCATGCTCTACCTCGTTAAAAGCTAATGAATTTGCCTGGGCTTCATTCGTCTCATTACGGTAATAGATACCGGTGAGATAACCCGTTTTCTCATTCTTCAGCTCAGCTGGTGTGAATCCTTTCATTTTGATCGTATCGATCAATGCTCTTGCTACAGCAATATATTTATCAGGCTCTGTCGTAGTTACATACAGGTTGGCATAAGAAGTATTTCCCGGGCTGAACCATGCACCCGGTGCATAGGACAAACCGTTTTTGCTTCTGACTTCCAAAAAGTGACGGTTGGAAAAAATATTCATGGCCAATGCATAGGCTTCATAATCCGGTGTGCCCGGTAACGGAGCGCTGGCGATACCCTGCACATAATTAGTAGCATTCTCCCTTCCTTCCGGTTTGAAAGAATTGGCTCCCGGTTTGTAAGATTCTTTTTTCGCTACAAATGGAGCGCCGGCAGAAACACCTGCCAGGAATGATTTTACTTTTTGTTCAATAACAGCTTTATCCAGGTCAGCTACCACAACGATCACCATTCTTGAACGGGTAAAAATCGACTGCCAGTGTTTCTTTACATCTGCTACTGTCAAACCTGTCACGCTTTCTACGCTGCCCTGCGGACTGGTCGCATAAGCCTTGCCATTGAAAGCCGTTTGTTTCGCCAGTTTATTGATCGCATTATCAGGATCGGATTCATTGGCCCTGATGCCATTGATCGCATCCTGTTTGATACGATCGAATTCCTTGCTATCAAAAGCCGGTACTAACATGGCATCGGTGTATAAAGGCCATACCGCATCGAAATCGCTTTTAATACAATTCATTTTAAACGTTGCAAAGTCCATCCCGGTATTGCCGCCTACTGTTGCGCTGACCTTATCCAGTTTATCCTTGAAACTGTTCTTATCATCTTTTTTGGTGCCGCATTCTGTCAATGCTTCCATCGCGAGGCTTTCGACACCGGCTTTGGCTGATGTATAATTCTGAACACCGCCTTTCAGAATGGTTTGTATAACCACGATATCGTTGCCGCTGGGTTGTACAATAACTTTTACCCCGTTCACGAGCATCTCGTAGGGTTTGCCGGATTGCGCCTGCACACTGCAAAAGATCAGCAGGGCCGGCAGGAATGTGATATATTGAAAAATCTTCTTCATATACAATAGTTTTAGTTTTTAAAGTATTCCGCAGGTTTCAGTTGTTCATTCATTTCCTTGTTAATGATAAGACCTGCCACAAAAGGCTTTCCAACAATATATTTCTTTGCATAGGCCTCCAGTTGCTCCTGGGTTACCTTTTTACACGCATCGATATAATCGGTAAAATAGTCCAGTGAGGTACTGCACCATTGGAATGTAAGTTGTGAAGGCAATGAAGAAGGTTTCTCGCTGTTGCGGATATTATTCCGGTGAATGATATCTTTTGCAGTTGCCAGCTGATCATCTGTAAAATAGCCTGCATCGCCGAAATGACTGATCTGGTTTATGATCTCCTGGTAACACTCTTTCATTTTTCCAGGATTTGGTACGGCAAAAAGATTAACCGGTCCCACGTGCGCACAGGTCTGGTAATTCAGGTTGATATATGTAGCCAGCCCTTTATCTATCAGGGCTTGCTGCCATTTGGATGAATTCAATCCCAGCATGGTAGAAAAAACATCGGCTACAATGGTATTGGCTGAATCCGTACGGAAATCGGGTCCCTGCCATTGCATCATCAGGTAAGGCGTTTGTGCAATGGAAGATTCATTGATAAAATAATCCGATTGTTGCAACGGCTTGAATTCAGGGATCGGGTATTTTTCATTGGGAACAAATCCACTGGATTCCCAGTCACCGAATATTTTCTTCGCAGCAGCGAAAGATTGATTATGGTCCACATCTCCACAGATCACCAGCACTGAGTTATTAGGGAAATAATATTTATTCTTGATGATCATCATTTTTTCCGGCGTAGCGGTATTGATCACATCATGTAAACCGATAGGATTCTTCCGGGTAACAAGGTCGCCCCAGCATCTTTTTTGTGTTTCGAGCCAAAGCTGGAAACCCGGATCACTTTCTGCCCGTTGAAATTCTCCATCTACTACCGGTCTTTCTTTTTGCATATCCTCTGTTTTATAAACAGGGAACCTGATCGCGGCATTCATAAATTTCAACCCGGCGTTAAGACTGTCCTTATCGAATGTAAAGAAATAATTTACGCGTTCTACGTTGGTGGTACCATTCCAGATCATACCTAATTCTTCCGTTCTCCGGATAAATTTTTCCTGGTCGGGATAATCCTTATTGGCTTTGAAAAACATATGTTCAAACAAGTGGGAAAGGCCGCTGTATTCCGGGCCTTCGGTATAGGCACCGTTCTTAACGGCTATTTCGATTGTTGCCAGCGGCACTTTGTGGTTTTCGATCACCACCACTTCCAAACCGTTGTCAAACTTTTGCCAGAAATAATTTTCGGGCAATCTTGGCTGTTGTGCCATCACCGTCGTACTGACGGCCAGGGCAGCCAGGGCAAACCATTTTTTACTCATATAAGTTGATTGGGGCCTGAACATACAGGCGGGGTTAACTGATAGTTGAAACTCTCCCAAATTAACTAATGCTAACCGATTCCGGCCAACATATCTTTTTTTTGTAAATATTTTTGGGAAAAACGGCTATAGCTGATGATGTTTGGTCAACCCTCTTGCCCCGGGTTGTAAACGCTGGCATGATCAGGGTGCCAGAAGCTCGTGAATTCTCCCACCATAGCCGTATTTTTATCAAAATCGAGCTTATGAAGTTTTAGTTTTTCAATATCCGCCGCCAGTACTTTCCTGTATTTCGGATGCATCGTGCCCCCATTGCTGCTGTCGCCCGGCCTGCCCTTAGGATTATATTGAAATTGGGCATCCACCAGCGTACCGCGGGGATACATGATGCCCGGTACACCTTTACCACGCAAATCGGTATCATGCGGATGATCAAGTCCCAGCGTATGACCATATTCATGCGCCGCTGTTGTAGAGCCTTTATATAAATTATCCAGTTGAAAATATCCCGTATTGCAACCTAATCCATCTACAAAAGAAATATTATTGACGGCAAATTTTTCTATCCGGAAATAATTATTGCGGGGATCTGTGTTGCCAAGGACTTCTTCAGGATCGATACCCGGTTTATATTCTGCACTGATCGAAAATACAATAAGGATCTCCTTTCCCCGGAAAGAGATCATTGCCTGTGGTTCATTCCACATCGTTTCTATTTCATCACGTATCTGTTCAGTTATCTCCACATCCGCGGCATTGCCATAGGTAATAATATGAGAATAGATGACCAGTTTATCATGTATATGGTCAAACTCAGCTGATCCCATGTTTCGTTTTTTTTACAGGTGATGGAAAGAAGAGAACGAAGATCGTAACTAATAACAAAATCAGCTCCGCCAGTTCTTCCTGGTGAGGAAAAACAAAAGGAAAGGAATGGAATAATAATAAAGCGGTACCCAATATTATCAATAACGGATAGTTCGTCCGCGATCGTAAATAAATAAGTGATATGGGAAAGATCCATAGTATCATATTATAACTTCCTCTCGGTGCCGGGATAAATAATTCAGACAACAGGAATAAAGTAAAACCAAACAGGAAAATTCCATCGGGAGTAGCAATTTTTTTTCGCAGCCGGTAGAATACAAGCGCAAACACGGCTATCAGCAACACAAAAGCAGTCAGCGATTGATTGGCCGTGATGATAATGCCAAATCTTTTCAGGAAATGGTAAGTCGTATCCAGCCGGCTGATATAGAAATAATGGAATTGAGTAAGATTATCCTGTCCCTCGATAATAGCGGGTTTTACCGGGACTATCGCATCTGTATTATATTTCGCTGTTTCTACATTTTGTTTCACATATTCCTGCATAGCCGGGAAATAATCTGTCCATGCTTTTTGAAAAGGCACTACAAATACCAGTATTCCCACTGCACAACCGGTTATACAACCAAGGATCCAGTTCTTTTTTCCTGTTAACAGGAAACCAAGTCCAAGGATGATCGCGAAGGGCCTGAATAAAATAAACAGGCCACCAATAAAACCGGATATAAACATTCCCCTTTTTTTCCCGGAAATATAAAACCTGTACATAAGAGACAATAGCAAGGCATAGAAAATATACATCTGTCCGCGTTCAATATTATACAACCAGAGATCGGAACAGATAAAACCAATCATGATGGGAGCTGCCACCAGGAACCAGTCTTCGAATCGCCCGGATTTGAATAACAGGAAAATGATGGCCGCCGCCGCCAGCCATTGCAGGATCGTCCATAGCAGACGCACCTGTGCATAAGGAAGTACCGCAACAGGATACATAACCGCAAGCGTGGCAGGAGTAACAGAATTGCCATTAACATTCATCTTTGCCTGGTCATTGGGATCGAGGTAAAATTCGCCGTCTGCCGGGTTCCATTTATAATAATAGGGGGAATTCGTGGTCGTGATCAACCTGGAACCCACTACGCGGCAACGGAGATCGGTGCCGCCAAACTTTTTGGTCAGGTAAAATGATTTGACCAGCGTCAGCAGCAGGAAGGCTATGGTGATACTGATGAGTAAATACCGGACCTTTTTTTCCAACCCTTTTTTTGGTGAAGATAAAGTGTTTCCGCCATGTCATCCTTGTTCCTCTTTCACATCCCCGCGGGCGATAAAAATTTCATAAAAGAGAATACCCAGGAAAAACAACTCTGCTATCTTTCCCTGCGCGGAGTGGGTAAAAGGAAAATTATGCAGCAGCAACAGGGAAGTGATCAGCATGATGAGTACCGTCCACCGCAATTTATTATGTAGATAGATCAATGACATAGGCACAATCCATTGAATAACGTTATAGCCCTGCCTCGGTGCCGGAACAAATAACTCGGCCAGGATATAAAGCAAGAACCCAAACAGGAATAATGAATAAGCGGAAGCATTTTTCCTGCGAAAGAATAAACCGGCAAGAATACATATTACACCGCCGAACAGGAGGAGGCATTGGTTATAAGTCATGATAATACCCCAACGTGCGAATAGATGATACACAGGATCAAGTCTTCCGAGATGAAACACCATGAATTGATCCAGGTTGCCCGCACCCTCGATCAATGCAGGTTTTAATGGCTCGGTTGTATTTAGTATAATATGCGGGTGTCCCAAATCCTCATTCACATATTCCTGCATGGCGGAAAAATAATCCTGCCAGTGATGTATTTGCGGTACCGCAAAAAACAAAACACCGGCAACAAATCCTGTTATACATCCCAGTATCCATTTCTTCTTTCCTTGCAATAAAAAACCAAGACCGATCAGCGCAGCAAAGGGTCTGAAGAGAATAAACAATCCACCAATAAACCCAGAAAGGAATTCATGATACCGCCAGGAGGAGGTATAGACTTTATACATCGCCGCAAAAAGTAAAGCATAGAAAATATACACTTGTCCGCTTTCAATATTATAAAACCAGTAATCGGAACAAATAAACCCAAGGACGATCAGGCAGGACTGAACAATCGTTTCGGAAATCTTTTTTTGCCGGAATAAAATATAAATGATCCCAAACCCTGCCAATAACTGCAAGATGGTCCAGAGTAATAATATTTTAGGATAAGCCAGCTGGCTCATGGGATACAGAACAGCCAGGGTAGCGGGCGTGACTACATTCCCATTAACCAGCCGGCTGGCCTTATCAACAGGGTCCAGGTAAAATTCACCGTCGGCTGGTTTCCATTTATAATAATAGGGAGAATAAGGAGTGGTGATCAGCCGGCTGGCTACGATACGTGTCCGTAAGTCAACTGCACTATATTTATGTACCAGGTAAAATGATTTGATAACGGTAAGCAATACAAAAGCTGCCGTTATACCAATCACTATATACCTTGTAACTCCCCGCATATTATCCCGGATTTAAATGTTAAGTGGTGGTTCTAAATAAATGATGACAAAAAATATTTACACTTAACTTTTAGCAGTTAAAATCAACGATGGTTATCCATTGTAATCCTGTTCTGTATTGATCTCCCAGATATTATTCTTGTTCTTATTACCTGTTATGATATTTTCTACAGCTGTCATTGCTGTCAGCATCGAATGATCGGCATTATTATACTTATGCATACCATTTCTGCCAATTAAAAAAAGATTGTGGAAGCGATCCGTATATTCCCGGATCAGTGAAAAACGATCATAGGCGCCAAAATAAGCAGGATATGTTTTTTCCATGCGGATCACCGTATGATCCAGTACATCTTCCTTCTCTACCAGGTCGATTACGGCCAGTTCATTGATCGCAAACCTGATCAGCTCCGCATCTTCCATTTGCCAGAATGCATCTTCTTTATTGCAAAAATATTCAAGTCCTACCCAAACGGTATCCGGATCCTTCACCATGTACGGGCTCCAGTTATTAAATATCTGTAATCGCCCCACCTTGACTTCTTTTTCCTGGATATAGATCCAGTTATCATCGATCAGCTTATTGGCGCGATGAATATTGACAGGCTTTAATTTCTTTACTAATAATCCTACGGTAATAAAATCCCGGTATTGCAGACCGGCGGCTATAGCTGCAACTTCAGGCGGAACATTTTTATCGATACCCGCAATCAATTCTTTTACGGGCATAGTTGAAAAGAAATAATCACCGATGAATGCCTGCCTGTTGCCATTGTTTGAATCTGTTGCTTCGATCGATACAATAGTATCATTGTTTGTATTGATCCGGGTAACATCTTTATTATAATGGATCTCACCTCCTTTTTCAATAATAATCCTGGCCACTTCTTCCCATAACTGGCCCGGGCCATACTTCGGATAAAGAAAATGCTGGATCAGCGTGGTGGCTGTATCCTTCTGTGCGATATTCTCTTTCTTCGAAGAGGAGAATTTCTTTTTGATCGCATGCATTACGGCTTTGGTAATGGATAATTCCCTGATACGTTGCGCACCCCATTCCGCCGGTATCTTATCGCAGGGGACACCCCATACTTTTTCCGTATAATCTTTAAAAAAAGTATGGTACAGGTTCTTCCCAAAGCGATTGATCAGGAAATCTTCCAGGGTTTCTTCTTTTCGTTTGGGGAATACTTTGCTGTAAGAATAAGAAAAAAAGATGCGGAAGATTTTTACAAATCCGAGCTTGCTGATGGTATCCCAGGAAATCGTGACGGGGTAGGTAAAGAATTTTTTCAGGTAATAAATGCGAGACACTCTTTTTCTCACCAGCATTACCTTTTCGTCGCCGTCAGTAGCGGCTGTTTTATAATGTGATGTATCGATGGTTTTGGATTGATTGTGATATTGCAGGGTGATATCTTCTTTCTCTTTTTTCTGAAGAGCAAGAATATTCAGCCACCAATCCATCACCTTGTCTGATTTGGAAAAAAAGCGGTGCCCGCCTATATCGATACGATTGCCTTTATAATTAACTGTTTTGGACAAACCACCTGTATCCGTGGTTTTTTCCAGGATAACGGGTTTGATATCCGTTTTGTGAAGTAATTCATAAGCTGCCGTAAGACCGGCCGGTCCTGCACCTATGATGATAGCGGTTTTCGACATTATTTGTTTTTGTAATCCCCCGGCATGATAACCTCACCGGCTATTTTTTAATAAGAGGGGCGAAAGATAAGTCAAAAACTGTTGGGCGGAAGCGGGTATTTATCGACAATATTAATTGGCGAAATTGGCTTTGAAAGAATCTGAAAGACGTTCAAATTCTTTGCGGGCAGCAACGCGGCCCACCATTCCACCGGACATAAAGAAATTCATGTCACGGATCATTTTTACTGTATAGGTCCCGTTTTGCTGGCTGATCTGTAAACGCACCTTGAAATATTTTACAAACACACCGAGTAAGACACGGGCAACTGCATTCCCTTTCCTGAATATTTTTTCATCGGACGCATCCGATGTCAGTGGTAATTTTTCAGCAGAAAAAAATAAATGAAGACGGTTGTCAAGTTCTTCCCGTGTACAACCCGAGATCTGATAGGAAATACTGTCTTTATCGAAATCAGTAACGGTGCAGGTCATTGGATGGTGGTTTTGACCAAAAATAGGAATGATAATTAAAATAAGGAACAAAAAATAAGAAATAAGGAATGAGAAAATAACATACTTACAGGTGTTACTTTCTCATTCCTTATTTTTTGTTCCTTATTCCTAATTTCTCACCGGCTTCCCTGTCTTTAACACGGCCTGTATTCTTTCCAGGGTTTTCTTTTCACCACATAATGAAAGAAACGCTTCTCTTTCCAGGTCGAGCAGGTATTGTTCGGAAACGAAACTCGGTTCGCTGAGGTCGCCACCACACATGACATAGGCCAGTTTTTTGGCCACTACCGTATCATGATCAGTTGCATAATTCGCGCGCCACATGCCATTGATACCGGCATACAGAGCACCCAGGGCAGATTGGCCCAATACCTTTATATCTTTTCGTTGTACAGGAGCCGTATAGCCGCTGTCATAAATTTCGATCACTGATCTTTTGGCTTCAGCAATTCTTCTTCCCTGGTTCACGACCACTTCATCCAACCCTTTGCGGTATACACCAATAGAAAAACCTTCTGCTGCCGAAGTGGCTACTTTAGCGGTTGCGATAGTCAGGAAGCGATTTTTCAACGTAATGGTTTCCGGTTCATCTTCATGCATTTCATCAGAAGCACGTAGTACAAATTCTTTGGTGCCTCCTCCGCCTGGTATCAGGCCCACACCAAGTTCAACCAGGCCGGTATAAGTTTCTGCAGCCGGACAACATTTATCTGAATGGAGACTTAATTCGCAAGCACCACCCAATGCCAGACCATGCGGAGCCACTACGACCGGCACGGCAGAATAACGCGCGCGCATCATCGTATTCTGAAACAAACGGATCGCCATATCCAGTTCATCATATTCCTGGTCGATCGCCAGCATAAAGATCATTCCGACATTGGCGCCGGCACTGAAATTCGGTCCTTCGTTGGCGATCACTAATCCTTTGAATTCTTTCTCCGCTTTATCGATCGAAGTTTGAATACCGCTTAATACATCACCTCCGATACTTCCCATCTTGGTTGACCATTGCAAGCCTAACACATCATTTCCGATATCATACAGGCGGCAGCTTCCGTTTTTCCAAAGCAGTTTGTCCTGGTAATTGCTGAGAATGATAAAGGATTCGCCACCGGGCAATGGCTTATATGTTTTGGAAGCAGGATCATAGCTGAATCTTTTTCCTCCTTCCACTTTGTAAAAGGATTTATTACCGGCTGCTAACATTTCCTCCACCCAGGGAGCCACTTTATAGCCTGCTGCTTTCATCGCTTCGGTTGTTTTGGCAACACCGAGAACATCCCAGCTTTCAAAAGCGCCGATCTCCCAGCCAAAACCAGCCATCATAGCATCGTCTACACGATAAATCTCATCACTTATTTCAGGTATGCGATGCGAGATATAGGAAAATAATCCATAATGAAAATGACGATAAAATTCTCCTGCCTTATCCTGTCCTGCAACCAGCATTTTCAAACGTTGATGCAGGTCCTCGACCGGTTTGGCCGTTTCGAGTGTACTGAATTTCGGTTTTACCCGCGGACCATACTCCAGGGTTTTTAAATTCAGGGTCAGTATTTCTTTTTCGCCACCCGCGCTTTTTGTTTTCTTAAAAAATCCCTGTCCCGTTTTATCGCCGAGCCAGTTTGTTTCCACCATCTTATTTAACCAGGAAGGAATCACAAAGGATTCACGGGCTTCATCTGCAGGACAATTATCATACACACCTTTTGCCACTTTCACCAATGTATCGATACCTACCACATCGGCTGTGCGGAAGGTTGCTGATTTCGGACGGCCAATGACCGGTCCTGTCAATGCATCTACTTCATCGATGGTCAATCCCATTTTATCAACCAACCCAAAAATCGCCATGATACCATACACACCGATACGGTTGGCGATGAACGCAGGCGTGTCTTTGCATAAGACCGTTGTCTTTCCCAGGATCAGGTCGCCGTAATGCATTAAAAAATCCACTACTTCAGGATCTGTATAAGGCGTGGGAATGATCTCGAGCAAACGCAGGTAACGCGGCGGGTTGAAAAAATGACTGCCACAAAAATGCTTTTTAAAATCATCACTGCGACCTTCTGCCATCAGGTGAATAGGAATGCCTGATGTATTGGAAGTAACAAGCGTACCGGGTTTACGGAATTGTTCTACTTTATCGTAAATGATCTTTTTAATATCCAGCCTTTCTACCACTACTTCGATGATCCAGTCATAACCGGCGATATCTTTCATATTATCATCAAAATTGCCGGTACTGATCTTTTTCAATACATCTTTATGATAAACAGGAGAGGGGTTGCTTTTCACCGCAGCAGCCAATGCATCATTGACCAGTTTATTTCTTTCGGCGGGTGCTTCACCGGCATCTTTCGGTACCATATCCAATAGCAATACCTGTACACCTACACCTGCAAAATGACAGGCGATCCGCGAACCCATTACACCACTTCCTAATACGGCTACTTTCCTGATTGTACGTTTCATATAAAGGGTCTTAAAATTAGTTAGTTAAACAACTATTTACTGTGAAGGTAAGAGAAAAAATAACGCGGATAATGGCTATTCCGAAGGTTTTCAAGGATACCCTTATCCTCTTCTAAACCTATGTGAAACCTATGTTCCTATGTGCCTATGTGGTAAAAAAGCTGACTGGCGTAGTCTTACCACATAGGCACATAGGTTTCACATAGAGCCGGGTTCATGTTTTAATATGCATCCCAATCAGGAAGTCTTTTATCAAGAATCTCTTTTGTATTCTTCTTTGCCAGTTTCTTGTTTTTGTGAATACCAATGCTGCTGGTCATACCGCTTAATGCAATCTTCACCAGGTAATTGATGGCTGAGCGATCGCGCAGCCGTTCGAAATAAACGACCCCGATCCGGTGATCATTTTTATTTTTAATGATGGTATTGGCAAAAAAACTTACCACTCCTGCAAAAAATGTTTTCTTATTCGTCTCACCCGGTCGTGTGATTCTTACCTTCAGATCATGATAATACATTTTCATTTCTCCATACGCGAGCTTTTCACGACCTGTCACACGCATGGATAATGTATCGAGTTTGGCTGATTTCAATTCGGCAGAAGCCAATGGTATGAGTACCGGGTTAAGAATGGAGAGATCCGCTGGTCCCATACTGGTATTCATTAAAAATCCACCCAACGAATCCGTATACGATGTTCTTACATATAATTTGGTCAGAATAGTGTCTTGCAGATAAGCGCTGGCTTTTATTCGTAGGCTATCATCCGCTGAAAGATCGAAGTTTTTTATCCGGGCGATCGTTCCATTCAGCCGCGCCACCGTGATCTTGCCGGCTACTTTTGTTTTCTCATTGACTTCTTCATATTCAATATGTGCTCTTTTTACATTGACTGAATCAACGGATACATGCAGGGGTATTTTTTTCAGCATACTTACCGGTAACAGGGTCAGTACACCCGGCGCACGGGGTACGCGCTTGTCGCGGTAATCCGTCATATATCCATCATAGATATTGACAATGCCCAAATCCAGCACCGTATCTTTTGCCAGGCGTTGTACATCAAATGGCCCCACCGTTATCAGCCCCGTACTGGCCTTCATGTAATCTGATTGATAAGGATGATTTTTTATGAATTCATCTCTTTCGGCAACAGGAGAAAATGAAAATGAATCAGCGGAAAAGAATTTTGTCTTCCTGTCATATCCTGCATTATACCAGTGAAAAGAAGTATTTGCATTCTTATAACTGCCGGTTATTTCATGCAGGTTGAACTGCATATTATGACTTACGAGTTCCCGGAGATTTAAAAGATAGGATGAATTGATGGCAAGATCATTCAACCTGGCCCGGGTAACAGATAAAGTGCCGCCATTCTTCCCCAAACTATCAATGATAAAATTGCTTGCGGCCAGGCTCGTGATAATACCCTTCCAATCCCAGTTCTCTGCTTCGTTCCTGCGTAACCGTAACTGATCCAGTTGTGCCGTGACACGTCCTTCGCCTGCATCGAATTTTTTATTCTTTGCATTGGTATAAATAAAATGATCCATCGAAAAGCGAAGCTGATCGGCAGTTACTGTTTTAGTTGCCTCTTTGGTTACTTTCAGGTTGGTCAGGTCGAAATTATTATCAGCATCCTGTCCCTGCCAGTCCAGCGAAGAAGTGCCTTTTTCATTGGTGCTGATAAAATGAAGCGAAGGCTGTTTCACGGTAATATGATTGATGAAAATATCTTTCCACTCCTGCGGGTTATCCGTTGCGGATTCATCGGTTTTACCAAAATGGCGGATAGCAATCTGCGGATGATCGATTTGTACATTATCGGCATAAATTTTTCCCTGGAGAATTGCATTGATGTCCGGGCTAACGGCTACTGATGGTAAACTTACCTGCACAGTATCGGCGGGCGATTGATCCTGGTAAATAATATTTTCAAGATACGAAGGCTGCTTATCGGTAATGCGAAGTCTTTCTATGGTTAAATGCTGGGTGTTATCAGTAAGATCGAGTTTATTCCCTGTAGTAGTAAGGTCTGTAACGGTGATCGGGCTTCCTTTTGGCAGGTTCAATGCTGTTGCTGAGAAATCAGGCAGGAAAACAGACATCTTCTTATTTCCCTGTTGCGCGCTGATCTTTGTATCCGTACCGCGGATATTCTTTAATACAAAACTTTTAAGGGCAGCTGTATTGGCTTTCGGAAATGATAAAAGTTGTACATCTGCTTTTCGCCAGTTGATATCGTTAATAGTGACCTCGGTAAACCTGTCGTTGGCGATCATGGAAGTGACGGAGATATTATCTGCCTTGATCGTAAATGCATCTTTCTTTTCCACCAAAATGCTTCCTGCTTTGAATCCATTCCGGGTACCATTGTATTGCACATCCGACAGATGCGCTGCAATATCTCCCATGATAAAAGCACCTTTACGGAAATGCAAACTGCTTACCGATCGCTGGATGGAACGTACCTGGCGCGCATCCACCAGTTGTTTGGCGGAAACGGTCATGGTCGCATCCTGTAGTTCCAGTCGTACCTGTTTGTTAATGGTCAGGTTCACCTGCCCGTCAACAATATCGAGATTATCCAGTTGCATGATCTTGCCGATACCCGCCAATGCCTGGAATACATCTCTGGAAGAACGGTTTTTGCTTTTACCGATATTGTAATTGATCACAGGTCGATAAAGTGTTACTCCCTGTGCATTGAGTTGCTGATCAAATACAAGATTATCCCAGGAAAGACCGCGTAGTTCAAATTGCGGCATGTCCAGCCGGTTAATGACTTTATTATTATCATTTAATTCCTGGTAAGAAAAATTACTAAGACTGATACGGTTATCGTTGATCAGGATACTATCAAACTGCATGGCATAGGTACTGTCACGCAAAAAGTTTTCATAATTGCGGATCGCCATTGCAAACCGTTCAACGGTCAGTGGCCGTGGTGCATTTTCCCGGATACGGAGCCCCTGCAATTCGAAATTATTATGATCGGAAGTAAAGGAACTGGGGTGGCCATTGCGCATGGTATTGATATCGAAAGAGCCATTTTGTACTACTACGAATGCCAGTTGCAGGTTACCTGTCAGTTGCTGGATCAATTCATAGAGTTTAGGCGGCTTCACAGGACCGGCGCTTTTTGATAATTCTACCGATAACTGGAAACGCGGGTTGATACAATACACAGAATCGGCTTTGATCACTTCGGTATGATAAAGGGTATCAAAATCGATATTCGTCATCCGCAGTTTATCAAAGAAAATCCGGAAGGAATTGCTGCTGCTGTCACCTTTGGTAGCAGTGATAGTACAACTATCAAATTCAGCAAGCCGGTTACGGATATTGATCCTGAAATTACTAAAGCTCAACCGGTGACGGCCATCGGGAAAAAGAATATCCTGGTTGGTGGTATGCAGCGATACGTCATCGCTGAATAATATTTTCTTCCTGGCTTCGGTGACGGACGTATCTACCCGTAAATTATCGAGATGGAAATAAAGTCTTGAAATAACGATTGGTTTCTCATCGGGCTGTGTTTTATTAACAAGTGAGAAAGTACCGTTATCGATCTGGAAGCGATCTACTTTTAATACCTGTAAGGCATCCTGTATGGAATTATAGATATGTCCCATCTCCTGCGGGATGGACATAGTCGTGTCGGATACATGGGTACTATCCCTGCTGCGCAATTTAGTGACAGTGATATACGGATTGATCAGTTGAATGGAATCGATAAGAAATCTTTTTTCAAAGACCAGGGGCCAGACCTTTTCTACCTGTACTTTGATCTTATCTACTTTGAAACGGTAAGCGATAGGGGAGTTGATTGTGTCGGTGGAAAGAAAGACCGCTTGTTGCAATTCCATTTTCCGGCTGAACCAGTTAAACTTGAACTTATGGATCTCGAGTTTCAGTTTGCCCTGCGACTGGTCGGCCACCATATTTTCGATCAATTCTTCCGCATGATTGACAAACCAGAAGTGAAACGACAACAGCAATACAACGATTGCACCCAGGATAAAGGCGGCGATCTTAGTAAGCTTTTTTGTAATTGGTTTTTCTGCCAAGGTGCGGAAAGATTAAGGTCTGAATTTACCACAATTTCCTTGGTAAAAAAAGCTAAATATTTGAATAATAAGCGTTAACAATAAGAAATAAGGAACAAAAAATAAGGAATGAGAAAGTGATCAGCTTTAAGACTGCACTTACTTTCTCATTCCTTATTCCTTATTTTTCATTTCTTATTTAAGAAAAGTTCTTCTTGAGAAAGTCATCCAGTTCATCCGCCCAATAGCCGATATCGCTGATCAGGGTCACCATTTCCTGGTAATCCATTCCTTCGATATCGCGTTCGGCGATGGCGCAAAGAATACCTTTTTCGGCGATCGTAGCCAGTTTGATCCCCATATACTTTGTATTTACTTCCAGTGCTCCCTGGTAAAAATCGAGTTTCTGGCTGTCAGAGACAGGTATTACATGCAAAGGAGCAAAGCAACGGATAAATGTACGTATCGATTTCGAAGGTGTTTCATACGATGTGAGGAAGACTTCAATCGTTGAAGATCCCCTGGAGAAATACCAGGCGCCTGTTTTCGGATTGTAAATCTTATCAGCGGTAGTTCCGATCTGTTTGCACATCTCGTCGATGTAGGCTTTAACGTTTTCTGATGTTGCCATGTTTAAAATTAGAAAATCAAAATCCGAAAATAATTACCAGATTATAAGTTCTATATGGACCTATGTGTGGTAAAGATTACGCTATTCAACTAAAATGTTTATACCGGATTGACGTAGTTTTTACCACATAGGACACATAGTATTAGCTGACAGATGAACCATTTGTTGTTGCTTCATCGGGATTGATAAACTTCAATTTCCCTGCATCTTCAGCCATCAATATCATTCCATTGCTTTCAATACCTCTCATTTTACGCGGTGCGAGATTGACAACCACCACTACCTGTTTGCCAATAATATCTTCAGGTTTGAAATGCATGGCAATACCGGAAACGATGGTTCTTTTTTCAAAACCAAGATCCACTTCCAGTTTTAAGAGCTTATCCGCTTTCTCTACTTTTTCCGCAGCTGTGATCGTACCTGTTCTCAGATCGAGTTTGGCAAAATCATCATACTGTATTTCCGCTTTGATATCAGCGGGTTGTGAACCTGGTTGCGTTTCTTCCATTTGTGTTTGGGTACTTTTAATAAGTCCTGCTTTTAATTTATCTACCTGTGCTGTTATTTCTGCATCTTCAATTTTGCGGAATAACAATTGTGGTTCCCGGAGGTTATAGCCAACACTCAGCAATTTAGTTTTACCGGCATTTTCCCATTCCAGCATCTTGTCCACCACTTTCATCATGTGCAGCATGGTGCGGGCTGTATTGGGTAAAAAAGGATTGATCAATACAGCCAGGTTAGCGGTTAATTGCAGGCAGATGTGTAAACAATTATCGATGAGTTTCTGGTTGTCCGGTTTTTCTGCAAGGCTTTTGGCAAGGATCCAGGGTTCTTTCTTCTGCATGTATTGATTTCCTTTGCGGGAAAGATCAATCACTTCATACAGCGCTTCACGGAATTTATATTCTTCGATCAACCGCTCTACTTTTATCTTGCAGTTTTGAATTTCTTCAAATACTTTCTTGTCTTCGTTGTCTAAAATAGCTGTATGTAAAGGAGGTACTTTTCCTTTACAGAGTTTATGCATCAATACAAAAGCGCGGTTGACAAAATTCCCGAAAATATCGCTAAGCTCGCTGCGATAGGAAGTCTGAAAACCTTTCCAGGTAAACTCGCTGTCTTTTGTTTCGGGGGCAATAGCAGTGAGGTAATAGCGCAATGCATCTACCATCTGTCCGCCGCCATTTTCTTTCTTTACAAAATCATTGATGTAATCGCGCATGTCGAGTTTCCAGTTGCGGCTGGTACTCATCTTATCGCCTTCGAGATTCAGGAACTCATTGGCGGGAACATTGGCTGGTAAAATATTGCCATGCAATTTCAGCATGATCGGGAAGATGATGCAATGGAAAACGATATTGTCTTTCCCGATAAAATGAACCAGTTTGGTGCCGGCATCGTACCAGTAAGGTTTCCAGTCTTTATTATGATCGATGGCCCATTGGCGGGTAGCGCTGATATAACCGATCGGCGCATCAAACCATACATACAACACTTTTCCTTCGGCGTCTTTCAGTGGTACTTTAATGCCCCAGTCAAGGTCACGGGTAACGGCTCTTGATTGAAGACCGCCTTCTATCCAGCTTTTACATTGACCGATAACCGTAGCGCGCCAATCATCTTTATGTTCTTCGAGTATCCATTGTTTAAAAAACTCTTCGTGTTTGCCAAGCGGCATATACCAGTGCGTGGTTTTTTTCTTGACGGGTGGTTTACCGCTGAGTGTGCTTACGGGATTAATGAGTTCGTCGGGACTTAATGTGCGGCCGCAATTCTCACATTGATCACCGTAGGCATTGGGAAATCCGCAATTGGGACAAGTGCCTTTGATAAAACGATCGGCCAAAAATGTTTTCGCTTCTTCGTCGTAGTATTGTTCCGTCTCTTTTGTTTCCAGTTCGTTGCGGTCATGCAGGTAGGTAAAAAACTCCTGCGCTGTTTCATGATGAAGGGGTTCGCTGGTGCGATGATAGATATCGAAGGAAATATCCATATCGGCGAAATCCTGTTTCAGTGCAGCATGATACTTATCGATAATAGCGCGGGGCGTGGTACCTTCTTTCATGGCCTGGATCGGGATGGCGGTACCATGTTCATCGCTGCCGCAGACAAACACCACATCTCTTTTTTGGGCGCGGAGATAGCGGACATAAATATCGGCAGGGATATAGGCTCCGGCCAGATGGCCGATGTGTTTTAGCCCGTTGGCATAAGGGAGGGCGGAAGTAATTAAATATCGTTTGAAATCACTCATTGTTAATGGTCTGTAATAGGCTGCAAAAATAACTAATCGTTGATAAGCAGGGCGGTAAAGTTTGGTCAGTATAAGGTGACACCCCAGGTGAGTGGGTGTCACCTTGTACTAGGAAGGTGTCACCTTCCCCCTGAGGTGTCACCTGGTGAGGAAGAGGACACCCTGCTACGATATAAACCTCATTGATTTCAAAGAAAATTCTACCTTCCAGAAGATAAAACACCCAACAATACCTGTTTTTTATGGATAGAAGAAAGTTTATCAAGAAAAGCTCCATAGCCGGCCTCGCCGCTACCACTCTCGCCATCAGCTCCTGTCAGTCACCTGCACCAACTGCTGCTAACAGTACTGAAAAAGATGACGGTCTTACTGATTTCGAATTGAATGAAATAACGGTAGACGAATTGCAGGAAAAGATGAAGAACGGAACTTATACTTGCCGTTCCATTACCGAATTATACCTCAAGCGAATAGAAACGATTGATAAAAACGGCCCCGCACTGAATGCCGTGATCGAAATCAACCCTGATGCACTCGCCATCGCCGATGCCATGGATGCCGAACGCAAAACCGGCAAGATCCGCGGTCCGTTACATGGCATTCCCATCCTCATAAAAGATAATATTGATACCGCTGATAAAATGATGACAACCGCCGGCGCCTTAGCGCTCAGCGGTCATATTGCTGTCAAAGATGCCTTTGTGGTACAACGGCTGCGGGCAGCCGGCGCCGTACTATTAGGTAAAACCAATTTAAGCGAATGGGCCAATTTCCGTTCCTCCCGTTCCTCGAGCGGATGGAGCAGCCGCGGTGGGCAGACAAAAAATCCCTGCGTACTCGATCGCAACCCCTGCGGTTCCAGTTCCGGATCGGGTGCTGCGGTGGCTGCCAATCTTTGCGCGATTGCAGTAGGTACCGAAACCGATGGTTCCGTGATCGCACCTTCCTCCTTTAATGGTATTGTAGGCATCAAACCTACAGTCGGTCTTGTGAGCCGCGCCGGTATCATTCCCATTTCAAAAACACAGGATACCGCAGGGCCCATGACAAGAACGGTAAAAGATGCGGCTTTGCTGCTGGCGGCTATGGCAGGAATGGACCCGAATGATGCAGTGACTACCGAAAGCACTGGCAAAGTGCCGACCGATTACACTCAATTCCTCGATGCGAATGGGCTACAGGGTAAAAAAATAGGAGTAGAAAAGTCTTTTCTTAAAGGACATGAAGGTGTCGTAGCCCTTTACCAGCAGGCTATCGACCTGTTGAAAAGTAAAGGAGCCACTATTGTAGAAGTAGAATTGCTGAAGGAATGTAACCCACTGGGCGATGCCGAATTTCTCGTCATGAAATATGAGTTTAAGAATGGTGTCAATAAATACCTGGCTGCTGCCAATGCACCGGTAAAATCATTAGCCGATGTGATCGCTTTTAATAAAAATAATGAAGCAAAGGCAATGCCTTTTTTCAAACAGGAATTATTGGAAGCCAGCGAAGAAAAGGGCGGTCTCGATAGTAAAGAATACCTGGACGCTGTAAAGAAAACCACGGGTGCGCGGAAGATCATCGATGATCTGATGAAAGCGCAGGGCTTACAGGCGATTATTGCTCCGAGTATCGGTCCTGCCAATTGCATCGATCTTGTCAATGGTGATTATAGTACGGGTTTCTATTTCTGCCCGCCTGCAGCGATGGCCGGTTACCCCCATATCACGGTACCAATGGGCGCACTGCATGAACTACCGGTCGGACTTTCCTTCATCGCCGGTGCTTACCAGGAAGGAGAAATAATAAAACTGGCTTATGCTTTTGAACAAGCCTCGAAAAAAAGAACAGCACCAAAATTTTTGAAGACGGTAGGGTAAATGGGAATATATAATACGTAATATTCAGCTGCTTCCTGCTATAAGGTGCTGTCTGAATACTATACCAGATACCTGTCCCTGCATAACAGCTCACTTATTATTAACTTTAGCGCATGATTAAAACTCCGCCCTACCTCGAAAAAGGAGATACGATAGCACTTGTTTGCCCTTCGGGTTTTATGGCTGCTGAAAAAACAGCCGAATGTATCCGTGTATTGCAGGATGAATGGGGCTATAAAGTAAAAGTGGGAAAGACCGTTGGGGGGCATTCAACCACTTATTTTTCTGGTACAGACGAAGAACGATTGAATGATTTCCAGCAAATGCTCGATGATGATGAAGTAAAAGCCGTGCTTTGCGCCCGCGGCGGGTATGGAATGACACGCATCATTGACCGGATCGATTTTAAAAAATTCAAAAAGCAACCTAAATGGATCATCGGGTACAGCGATATTACATTACTTCATAGTCACGTTTATTCCAACTATTATATTTCTACGCTGCATGCGCCGATGGCTTCCGCATTCAATGATGCGGGATATATCAACCGGTTCGTACAATCCGTTCGCAGTGCCCTTGAAGGGAAAAAAGCAAAGTACGAGTGCGAACCGCATAAACTGAACAGGAAAGGAGAAGGTATTGGTGAACTGGTCGGTGGTAATCTTTCCTTGCTTGTTCATGCAATCGGAACGGATTCTGATATTAAAACAAAAGGAAGAATATTATTTCTCGAAGATATTGGAGAATATTCCTATGCCATTGACCGTATGTTGCGTCAATGGCAACGTAGCGGTAAATTAAAAAACCTGGCCGGCCTGGTGATCGGTGGATTTACCGATATGAAAGATACCGAACGACCCTTCGGAAAAGAAGTCTATACAATTATCCACGAGGTCATAAAAGAATATGACTACCCGGTCTGCTTTGGCTTCCCTGTCAGCCATGAAAAAGAAAATTATGCCCTGAAGATAGGCGTGGGGTATAAACTGAAAGTCAGTAAAGCGAAAGCAATTCTTGAAGAATAAGGAATAAGGAACAAAAAATAAGGAATGAGAAAGTAGCAGCCTGATGCCAAATTTTCTCATTCCTTATTTTTTGTTCCTTATTCCTTATTCTATTTACGCTACCGTACCTTCTTTACTATGCTGCTTCGGCATCGCTGCTTCTGGATTAATGTCAAGCCCCTGCGCAATAGCCATTCCCAAACCAATATCGGCCCGGAAGAAATGACATAACTGGCGGTTGGCGATCTCTCCTTTCAATGGTCCATCAATTCCTTTCATAGCGCCTACGATATTGCTGACAAGGTTCTTCTTATCCTGTTCGCTTAAAACTTCACGGTAGAAAATACCTGGCTGTGTATAGTGATCATTTTCTCCAGGTGCATTCCTGTCATACCAGCCTGCAACATCCGTATCCAGTACCCATGATGGTTGTTTATAACTTTCATCGGCCTTGATATCATCGAAACTGTTTGGAGAATAATTCGGTTTCTTGCCGCCATTTCCATCTACCCGCATTTGACCATCCCGTTCGTAGTTATTAACGGCAAACGGGCATTTATTCACTGGAATATGCTCATAATTACCACCCAGGCGATAACGATGCGCATCAGGATAAGAAAGAATACGACCCTGTAACATTTTATCGGGCGAATAACTGATACCATCTACTACGTGTGCAGGTGCAAAAGCCGCCTGTTCCACATCAGCAAAATAGTTTTGTGGGTTTTCATTCAATTCCAGCTCACCGACTTCGATCAAGGGGAAATCTTTCTGGCTCCAGGTCTTGGTCAGATCGAATGGATTCCATTTATATGTCTTTGCCTGTTCCTCGGTCATGATCTGCACCTTCATCGTCCATTTCGGGAAATCACCTTTATCGATCGCTTCGACGAGATCGCGTTGTGCAAAATCAGGATCCAGCCCTTTCATGGTTACCGCTTCATCATTCAGGAAATTTTTAATGCCCTGTTTTGTCTTGAAATGGAATTTCACCCACACTCTTTCGTTTTGCAGGTTGATAAAACTGAAAGTATGACTGCCGAATCCATGCATATGACGGTAGCCATACGGCGTACCGCGATCACTCATCACAAACATCACCTGGTGCAGACTTTCGGGGTTCAGGCTCCAGAAATCCCACATCATCGTCGGACTTTTACAATTGGTATAAGGATCTCTTTTTTGAGTATGAATGAAATCACTGAATTTCTTCGGATCTTTTATAAAGAAAATAGGAGTATTGTTACCTACCAGGTCCCAGTTACCATCTTCGGTATAAAACTTTAAGGCAAACCCACGGGGATCTCTTTCTGTATCGGCACTTCCTTTTTCACCACCTACAGTAGAAAAACGAAGGAAGATCTTTGTCTTTTTACCAACCTTACTGAAAACTTTAGCCCTGGTATGCTGGGTGATATCGTGTGTAACGGTAAATGTTCCGTAAGCGCCGCTTCCTTTCGCGTGTACTACTCTTTCCGGGATACGTTCGCGGTTGAAATGCGCCATCTTTTCATGAAGGATGAAATCCTGTAACAGCAAGGGACCTCGTGCACCTACGCTCATGCTGTTTTCATTTTCGTAATAAACGATGCCGGAGGCCGTAGTTAATTTTTTGTTCTCACTCATATAAATAATGGTTTCTTTTTTAAATGGGATTACAAATGTGTGACAATAACAGCAATAAATCAAATTGATTAATTTTATACTCTTATAATCAAAATCTATCAGTATGACCTTTACTCAACTGGAATACATTATCGCTGTAGATACCTGGCGGCATTTTGCTACAGCAGCGACGAATTGCTTTGTCACCCAGCCCACGCTGAGCATGCAAATCCAAAAGCTCGAAGAAGAGCTGGACATAAAAATATTCGACCGCAGCAAGCAACCGGTCGTTCCTACGGAAACAGGAATGGAGATCATTGAGCAGGCACGAAAGATACTGGCAGAAAGAAATTCGTTGCTCGAAACCCTGCAAAGTAAAAAAGGAGTATTGACAGGAGAATTACGTATCGGGATCATTCCTACGCTTGCTCCTTATTTATTACCCTTATTTATCGGACCGTTTACCAAAAAATACCCGGCCGTCAAACTCGTGATCAACGAAATGATGACAGAGCATATCATTTCCCGGCTCCGTGATGGAAAGATCGATGCCGGTATTTTGGTAACACCACTACAGGAAGCAGGCATCAAAGAATTTATTTTATTCTATGAAGAAATGATGGCCTATGTGTCCCGTAAGAATGCGATGTATGAAAAAACCTATGTATTGCCGCAGGATATCGACCCAAATAAACTATGGCTCTTGGAAGAAGGCCATTGCCTGCGCTCACAGATTGTCAATCTCTGCGAATTGCGGAAGATCAGTAAAGCGGGTAATGCATTCGATTATGAGGCCGGTAGTATCGAGACCTTGCGGCGCATGGTGGAGTTGAATGATGGCATCACTATCATTCCTGAATTAGCCACGCTGGATATGCCCTTGCGTCAAACGCAACTGATCAGGCATTTTAAAAAACCGGTTCCTATGCGGGAGGTCAGCCTTGTCGTGCACCGGAATTTTGTAAAGAAACGTTTGATCGATGTATTGAAGCAGGAAATCCTTTCCACTGTGCCGGAGAAGATCAGGAAGAATAAAACGCATAATATAGTTCCGGTATAAATTAACTATGTGTACCTATGTATCTATGATGCTATGTGGTGAAAAGCGAATGGCGTAATCTTACCACATAGGATCATAGGTGCATAGATTACACATAGAAAGTATGAATAAGGAAATTATAACTGGAGTAATGAATCGATCTTTCGATGAAACAATGGAAAATCATTCAATGTATTATGCTTCCCGTTTTCAATACGCACCAGTTCGATATTATCGGGTCGTAATTTTTGTAAACGCCTTGCCTGGCTTAACGGGATCACTTCGTCACAGGAACCATGAAGAATGGTAACCGGCGTAGCCATTTTCTCTACATATTCGTCGATGCGGAAATGATATTTCGAAAAAAAACTGACGGGATAGATAAATGCATAATGACTGACCAGGTCATCCAGGCTATAATACGGCGTTTCAAGGATCAATCTTTTACAATCCCTGACTGAAGCCAGTTTCGCTGCCACACCCGAGCCCAACGATTTACCATAAATAATGATACTGTCCTTATTCACCAGCGCCGTGGCCATTTTATACAATTCCATAGCATCGGCATGCATGATGGCTTCCGACCTCTTGCCCGTGCTTTTTCCATAGCCCGGGTAATCGATCATCCATACTTCATATTTATTGCTGGTGAAATTGGTAGCAAAAGGCGCATACCGCTCGATATTCCGGCGGTTGCCATGAAAATAAAGTACTAATCCTTTGCGCAGCGAATCGGGTACAGAGAAATGTACAATTTTGATCGTCTTTTCATG
>CAMLGR010000014.1 GCA_946479615.1 uncultured Bacteroidota bacterium
CAGTTGAGATGGAATATGATTGATCAAACCATTTGTTGATGATCCAGGTAGCACCGCCATCGGTACTGAAACGATAACCATCATCACCTCCTACAAAAAAGGTATACGTGCCATTTATAAATGTCTTGGTCAAACGGAAACGAGCGCTGAATCCTTCGGTCTGTACAGTACAGCTGCTTGTTCCGAATTGTGTATTGCTGCCACCGAAATTTTCGTTGAAAGAGCCATCAGCAACACTGCCATCGTGTATCATACCTACATAGGTATTGAAATTGGTACCACGATACAAATAACCATTCCATGAATTATTACTTCCGTAAGTAGCGGTATTTTCCGTACCACAGGGTATTGCGATGGAAATGGATATCCTGTTCTCGCCGCCGTTCTCATAATATTCCAGTACCATATTATAAGAACCATTAAGCCTGGCAGTATAAGTAGTAGTGGTGTAAGAATGATCGTTCCAGTTATTGATCACCCAGGTACTGCCACCATCGAGACTTAAACGGTAACCATCATCACCACCTACGGTAATCGTGTAAGAACCGTTGGTAAATGTTTTGGTCAGTTTATATCTTACGCTGAATGTTTCAGTTTGTACACTGCAACCATTGGTAGAATAATTGGTGTTGTTGCCACCAAAGCTCTCATCAAAATCAGCGCTGGCAGATGTGCCTTCAGTTACATAACCTTTATAGGTAGTCAGGTTGGCGTTGTCGTATACATATCCTCTCCACACGTTATTGGTACCATAAGTGGTTTGGTTACCGAGTGGGGTACAAGACTGGCTGTTAGCGGTGAAAGAAGCCAGGAGGACCAGGAGCAAAAAGGGTAAAAATGTTTTCATGACGGATCTTTTAATTTTTATTCAATTGTTTGTTCTGCGCCCTATAGTCCATATGTGTGCCATTCATTCAACTATATGATAATGAGCAAATTGGAATTGGCACGGACCCGTTTTTTTCCAGAATCAGGACAGCAATTATCTATTATGGATAAAAATGATTGTTGCGACATTGATATATGTCAAGCTCGGTCTGTTTGGTGCCAGGTTTTAGATGTTGGATTAGCCCGTGGTTTCAATTGGGGGAGAGATGGGTAGAAGGGAATAGATATCGCCACAGGTGAATCCATGTCTGTAGCAACCATTTCGATTGTGTTCCCCATGTTAAAACCAGGGGTTAAGAGAGTGTCTGTTATAGAAGGACCTATACCCGCGGTTAAAGATGGGCAAAAGCTATTTCAACAGCCCTTTTATCTCCTGGAGCTTCAGAAGCGCTTCGACAGGTGTAAGCCGGTTAATATCGATACCATTCAGCAGTGTCCTTATTTCATCAAAGGTTTCGCTATGTGCATCGAAGATGGATAGCTGCATTTTAGGAAGCGAAAGATTTTTCACCTTTGATTCCAGTGCCTGGCCCACACTACTCCCCGCATTTTCTTCTTCCACATGTTTGCTTTCCAGTTGGGTAAGTATTTCATTGGCCCTGTCTACCAGTGATGGAGGCATACCCGCCATCTTCGCCACATGAATACCAAAACTATGCGTACTGCCGCCGGGGGCCAGCTTACGCAGGAAGATGATCTTATTGCCAATCTCTTTATGCGTAACATGATAATTCTTCACTCCCTGGAATTTTTCTTCCAGTTCATTCAACTCATGGTAATGCGTGGCAAATAAAGTCTTCGGATGTTCAGGTGCATTATGCAGGTATTCGGCAATGCTCCAGGCAATGGAAATACCATCGTAAGTGGAAGTGCCACGACCGATCTCATCAAGCAGGATCAAACTGCGTTCGGTAATATTATTAATGATAGAAGCTGTTTCATTCATTTCTACCATGAACGTCGATTCGCCGCCGCTCAGATTATCCGAAGCGCCTACGCGGGTAAAGATCTTATCGGTCAGCGGGATCGTCGCATCCGTAGCCGGAACAAATGATCCCGTATGCGCCATTAATGTGATCAGCGCTGTCTGCCGCAGCAATGCACTTTTACCACTCATATTCGGACCGGTAAGAATAATGATCTGCTGATCGGTCTTGTTTAATTCAAGATCATTGCTGATATAACTTTCACCCACCGGCAGGTTCTTTTCAATCACCGGGTGACGCGCTTCTTTTACGATCCATTCATGGCCCTCGTGCATGTTCGGTTTTTTATACCGGTACTGGATAGCGTTATGTGCGAAACAGGTCATGCAATCCAGGATCGCTACGAGATGACCATTGGTTTGTACAGGCGACAGGTATTGATTCAGTTCATTGAGCAATGCTTCATAAAGTTGTTGCTCGATGACAAATATTTTTTCTTCGGCGCCGGTGATCTTTTCCTCGTAATCTTTTAATTCAGCCGTGATATATCGTTCTGCATTAGCAAGTGTCTGTTTGCGCATCCATTCGGCAGGCACCTTGCTTTTATGTGAATTGGTGACTTCTAGGTAATATCCGAATACATTATTGAACCCGATCTTGAGCGATGAGATACCTGTTTGCTCCGCTTCCTTCTGCTGCAACCTGGCCAGGTACTCTTTGCCATTATGCGATATTTTTCTCAACTCATCGAGTTCGGCGCTGATGCCGCTATTCATCATACCACCTTTTACTGCGAGGGCAGGTGGATTGTCAACGATTTCTGTAAAGATCTTTTTAGCAATTTCTTCGCAGGGGTTTAATGCTGCGCCAAGCCGTTTACAATATTCATTGGAAGAAGAATGACAAAGCTCTTTGATCAGTTTTACCTGTTGCAAGCCACGGGCCAGTTGCAACACTTCCCGCGGGTTGATCTTTTTCATAGGGATCTTTGAGACCAGTCTCTCTATATCACCGCATTGACGGATAGCCTGCGAAAGTTTATTACGCAGGTCCGTTTCTTTAATGAAATATTCAACCAGGTCAAGACGCTCATTGATTTTTTGCAGGTCCTTCAACGGAAAAATGATCCATCGTTTTAACAAACGCGCACCCATCGGCGATACGGTATTATCCAATACATCTAATAAGGTATGGCCGCCTTCATTGGATTTATATACCAGTTCGAGGTTGCGGATGGTAAAACGATCCATCCATAGAAAATCGTTGCGATCGATTCGTTGCAACGAAGTGATATGCTGAAGATGCGGATGTTCAGTATCTTTTAAATAATGCAGGATAGCTCCGGCCGCAATAAGACCATTTGATAAATCGTCTACGCCGAACCCTTTCAGCGAATGTGTCTGGAAATGTTTCAGCAAAGTATCCGAAGCGTACGAAGTGTCAAATATCCATTCATCGAGTGTATATGTATACATCTTTCCGCCAAAGAATTCTTTGAACTTCTTTTGCTGCTGGCGCTGGAAAACGACTTCAGCTGTTTTAAAACCCTGTAATAATTTATCCGCATATTCCCGGTCTCCTTCGGCAAGAAAAAATTCACCGGTCGAAATATCCAGGAAGGCCAGTCCGTACTGGTCGTTTTCTGCAAAATGAATTCCTGCCAGGAAATTATTGGTATTGTGTTCGAGTAATTTATCATTGATAGCAGTACCCGGCGTTACCATTTCCGTAACTCCTCTTTTAACAATTCCTTTTGCCTGTTTCGGATCTTCAAGCTGATCGCAGATGGCAACACGGTAACCGGCTTTTACCAGTTTATGTAAATAGGTATCGAGTGAATGATGAGGAAATCCTGCCAGTTCGGAAGAAGAGGCCGATCCGTTATTTCTTTTGGTCAGCGTAATACCCAACACCTGTGAAGCGATCACGGCATCCTGGCCAAACGTTTCATAAAAATCACCTACACGGAATAACAGGATGGCATCCGGGTACTTTTGTTTAATGGCCCGGTGCTGCTGCATCAGTGGAGTTTCTGCTGTAGTAGATTTACTCATAATTCATTATTCCTTTCATGACCGGGTATATCTTTTGGTAAAGAAGACGACAAAAATAAGGAACTGTTTATGTAACTAAACTATTCACTGCATCTGTATAAAAAATAAAAGTTATGCAGAAGTTTTCCCTATGGATAGGGGTATTGCTGACCGTTACCTCTTTATATGCCAATGGTAATCCCCGGGGTGGTTCCGGACGCGTAAATGAAGACACCAGCCGTGCCGATGCAACGATCAAAAATGCCACCGTTTATTTTGGCTATGGAGCGGAACTTACCCATGAATCGAAGATCAAAGTCAATGCAGGAACCCGGTTCATCGTCATTAATCAACTGAGCACAAATGTTGATATCAACAGTTTGCAGATCAGTTGTCCCGAAGATGTAGCCCTTTTATCACAGCGCTACCAGGTGTTTTATCCGCCGGCACCCGAGGTTGAAAAGAACAAAGAAGCAGAACGGCTACAGGATAGTATTGCATTATTACAAAAGGAGATCAGCCGCGTGAATAACCTCATCAGCATCGAACAGGAAGTATTGACAAAAACGGGCACCCTGATCGAAACCACGATCAGTGCCAGCGGTAATAAAACAGTCACCAGTGCTGAAGTGCTGAGACTGGTAGAGTATTACAATGGGAAAATTGAAAAAGCCAGGACGAATATTTACCAGCATCAACTGGCGGCGAAAAAAGCCAATGATGAGATCGCTGCTATACAAAAGAGAATCGGCTTACTTACTTATATCAGTCCTGTTATTCCCAAACCCTATGGCCAGATCATTTTACAGGTCTTGTGTAATAAAGTGGCCGAAATTCCGGTCTCGCTTTCTTACTATACCCGCAATGCCGGCTGGACGCCACTCTATGATATCCGCGTCAATTCAAAAACCAACCAGGTAAAACTGGTGTATAAAGCTTCGTTGACGCAAACAACGGGTATCGATTGGAAAAAAGCCAAACTGACATTGAGTACAGGCACACCCAATTTCGGTGTAGCGGCGCCCGTACTATCACCCTGGTATTTGCAATTGTATGTACCGGAATTATACAGGGCTTTACAGGGAAGAGTGGCCGGTGTTGATGCCCGGCTCAATACCATACAATCCTTAAGTGAAGTAGTGGTCGTCGGATATGGTAAAGAAGATGATGAATATAAAGTAGAAAAGAAAAAAGATATCACTGGCAGTGTCAGCACCATCGATCCAAGTACGCTTCAGCAATTTACTACCTTGAATGAAGGACAATTGAATACTAATTTCGAGATCGATCTTCCCTATGATGTCGAAAGCGACGGACAATTGCACAGTGTTACGATCAAAGATGAAGCGATCGTCTGCAATCTTAAAAACTATGCCGTGCCCCGGATGGATAAAGAAGCCTACCTGCTGGCAGAGGTCACCGACTGGCAGAACCTCGACCTGCTTCCCGGTGATGCAAATATTATTATGGATGATACCTATGTAGGTAAATCACCTATCGATCCCAATACCACAGCTGATACGTTGAATCTGTCGCTCGGACGTGATAAACGGCTTGCGGTAAAAAGAACCCTGGTGAAAGAATTAAGCAGTATAAAGACAAGCGGGAAAGACAGCCGGCAGACATTTACCTACGAGATCGTTGTAAAAAATAATAAAACAACGGCGGTGAATATGTTACTGAAAGATCAGTATCCGATCAGCACGATTAAAGAAGTGGAAGTAAAACTGGATGATAACGGTGATGCGATGGTCAATGAAGAAAACGGTGTGCTCACCTGGAAAGTATCCTTAAAACCCGGCGAAAGCCAGAAGTTCAGGTTTGGATATACAGTGAAATATCCGAAGGATAAGAGGATCATTAATTTGAAATAATCCAGGATCCGCTACCATTGGTCAAAAGTAAAAGTCAAAAGGGGTTACTGTAGTGGTAAACTCTTTTGACTTTTGCTTTTTGAATTTTTACTTTTGCTCATGCGAAAATTAAGCATGGATGAATTGGGCCGGAAATCGGTGGAAGAATTCAAACAGTCGGATAAGATACCGGTTATTGTAGTGCTGGAAAATATCCGCAGCGCATATAATGTGGGCAGCGTGTTCCGTACGGCCGATGCCTTCCTGATTGAAGCGATCTATATCTGTGGTTATTCTGCCAAACCTCCGCATAAGGAAATTAAAAAAACAGCGCTGGGCGCTGAAGAAACGATCAACTGGAAACATTTTAAAACAGCGGCTGAAGCGATGCCTGAATTGAGGGAAGCCGGGTATAAGATCTATTCTGTAGAACAGGCGGAAGGAAGTATCAAGCTGCACGATTTTAAAATCAATCCAGCCGATAAGCTGGCTGTTATATTCGGCAACGAGGTCACCGGTGTGGAGCAATCCACCATCCTGGCCAGCGATGGTTGTATCGAAATACCACAACTGGGTATGAAACATTCTCTCAATATTGCTACCGCAGCAGGAGTAGTCCTCTGGGAATTTGTACGAACAAGGATTCCCTCCGTGGTTCTCTGTGTCTCCTCCATGGTACTCTGCGTATAACTCAAGGAGTAAGGTGTCGGATTAAAGCATTATAAGAATAACTTATGAATTGAAACTCTTTTAAAGGAATTGTACGCAGAGGACCACAGAGAAGACACAGAGGGCCGCAGAGAATGGGGGAACAGTCTTACATTTGCAGAATGTCTACTGTCAAAAGCTACCTGAGCTTAATCAAATTCTCCCACACCATTTTTGCCATGCCGTTCGCCCTGATCGGTTTTTTCCTGGGACTTGGCAACGGCACAATAACATTATACCGCACTGAGCAATGGAATTTAAATAAAACAATAGGATGGGGAGGGGAGGACCCTGGAACAGGAATGGCGGAAGGTAAAGAACTTCTTATAAAGTTTTTACTCGTTATTGGTTGCATGATCTTCGCCCGCAGTTCGGCGATGGCATTTAACCGCTATCTCGACCGCAGCTTCGATGCTAAAAACCCACGGACAGCGATCCGGGAAATACCGGCTGGTATCATCAAAGCCAACAGCGTATTGCTTTTCACCATCATCAATTGTCTTTTATTCATTACCTGCACGTTTTTTATTAACAGCATTTGCTTTTATTTATCTCCTGTTGCGTTGCTTGTAGTACTGGGATATAGTTACACCAAACGTTTTACACCGCTTTGTCATTTAATATTAGGATTGGGTTTATCATTGGCACCGATCGGCGCTTATTTGGCCGTTACCGGGCAATTCGATGTACTTCCTTTATTATTTTCTTTTACCGTGATCTTCTGGGTCAGTGGCTTTGATATTATCTATGCCTTGCAGGATGTGGAATTCGATCAATCGCAAAAGCTATATTCTATACCTGCCTGGTTAGGAAAAGCAAAAGCCCTGCGTGTATCTGAATTTTTGCACCTGTTGAGTGCGGCCTGTGTTATTGCGGCCGGATGGTATGGTCATTTCGGATGGTTATACTGGGCAGGTGTAGCGGTATTCATAGGTATGCTGATTTACCAGCATTCAATTGTTAAGCCCAACGATCTGAAAAGAGTAAATCTCGCTTTTATGACCGCCAACGGAATAGCTTCAGTTGTTTTCGCCATCTTTGTCATTGCCGATCTTTTTCTTCATTTTTAATTATACTAATTCATTGCCGCGCATACTCGCTATAGATTACGGTTTGAAAAGAACAGGTCTTGCTGTTACCGATCCTTTGCAGATCATTGCTACGGGTCTTACAACGGTAGAAACAAAAATGTTATTTGTTTTTTTAAGAGACTATTTCAGTAAAGAACAGGTAGAATTGATTATTATCGGGGAGCCCAAAAACTGGGATGATTCCGACACGCATGCTACCCCGCTGGTGGAACAATGCATTAAGAATATGCAGAAAAATTTCCCCACCATACCTGTAAAGAAAGTAGATGAACGGTTCACTTCCAAAATGGCCAAAGATTCCATGCTGGAAATGGGATTGAAAAAGAAACAACGCCGTGATAAAGCCCTGGTCGACGAGATTGCCGCCACTATCATGCTGCAGGAATATTTAAACAGCATTCGCTAAATTTGCCAAATGATTTTACCGATCGTAGCATACGGACACCCTGTACTCAGGAAGCTGGCGGAAGATATCGACGCGGATTATCCCGGTCTTGAAAAACTCATTGAAAATATGTGGGAGACCATGTATGGCAGTAATGGGGTAGGGCTGGCTGCTCCCCAGATCAACAAAAGCATCCGCTTATTTGTGATCGACACCGGGCAGATGTTTGCCAATATGGAAGAAGAAGAAAAAGCGGAGTATCCTGACGATCCCGGTTTTAAAGGTGTTTTTATCAATGCGCATATCGTAGAACTCGATGGCGATAAATGGGCCTACAACGAAGGCTGCCTGAGCATTCCCAAGATCAGGGAAGATATCTTAAGACAGGAATCGGTTACGCTTGAATATAAAGACCAGGCATTTGAAACACATACGACTACTTTTCATGGTCTCACTGCGCGGGTGATCCTGCACGAGTATGATCATATCGAAGGAAAATTATTCATCGATCATATCTCCGCATTAAAGCGTAAGCTCATGAAAGGTAAACTCGCAGATATATCGAAAGGAAAAGTGAGCGTGGATTATAAGATGTCGTTCCCGGAAAAATGAGAGGATTTGGAGATTTGAAAATTTGCAAATCCGGTAACCTTCTGCAGATGAAGAAATTTCCAAATTTCCAAATTTTTCCCATGCCCTTTCTTCGTAATACTTTCTTTTCATGCTTCTTTCTGTTTATCGCCGGCGCCGGCTTTGCCCAGCAGGATTCATTGGACAATGAGCGCCTCGCTAAAATGATCTCTCTTTCCGAAGTGGTAGTGGGCACCGATATCAATGTGCCGAAATTCATCGACCGTGTCAAGAACGATACGACTTTCTACAAAGCGTTCCGCACCCTGCATATACTGGGCTTTACTTCACTCAATGATATTCGCATCAACGATAAAAAAGGGAATCTGAAAGCAGGTATGCAAAGCCGCACGAAACAAAAGCGGGCGGCGGATTGCCGTACCATGGAAGTAGAAAGCCAAACCACGCAGGGTGATTTCTTTGCTAAAAATGGTAACTATAATTATTATACGGCGGAACTCTATGCCGGGTTGTTTTTTACCAATGGAAAAATTTGCGGAGAAAACAATATTGTCAAAGGTGTTTCTTTTAATGCCAAAGGCAGGAGTGGGATGGCTAAGAATAAGGAGCAATTGAAAACATTATTTTTTAACCCCGGTAAAAAGATCCCGGGTATACCTTTTATCGGCAATAAGATCAACATCTTCGATCCCGATGTGGCAGCTTATTATGATTTTTCGATTGACCAGGGAGATTATGAAGGAAAATCCTGCTATATATTTTCTATAAAAGCAAAGGAAGATCTGTCAGGCGGGAAAAAGGATAAGATCGTTATCGATAATATGATCACCTGGTTCGATGCAAAGACGATGGAAGTGATGGCGCGTAATTATCACCTGAGTTATGATGCCGGTGTGTATGATTTTGATGTGGATATGGAAGTGCAGATGACCAAATTCGGCGATTACCTCGTTCCCAAACTTCTGCGCTATCATGGCAATTGGGGCGTGATGTTCAAAAAACGGGAACGCGGCGCCTTTACGGCGACTTTGTTTGACTTTGAAAAAGAGAATTGATCAGGTGTTAGGTGTTAAATAAATCCGCAAAGGTACTTGTTGTAATTTGTAATACGAAAAGATTGATACTGAATATAAAGATGTAACACACCTAACACTTAAAACTTAATATCTACCTCGCTGCTGCATATTTCCTCCACCTGTCAATCACTTGCTGAATATCGTCCGGTAGTTCTGTATCAAAATATAATTCCTTGCCGGTAGCAGGATGTACGAATCCTAATGTCTTGGCATGAAGCGCCTGCCGCGGACAGATCGCAAAGCAATTATCTACAAATTGTTTGTATTTGGCATACACCGTTCCTTTCAGGATTTTATCGCCCCCATAAAAGTCATCATTGAATAAGGGATGACCGAGATATTTCATGTGTACGCGTATCTGGTGTGTACGACCGGTCTCGAGGATACATTGAACGAGTGTGACATAACCAAACCGTTCTATCACTTTATAATGCGTGATCGCTTCTTTACCATGATCGCCTTCGGGATAGGCTTCGAATAATTTACGGAAACGCTGGTGACGCCCCACATGCGCGATGATCGTGCCTTCCTCTTCCTGTATATCGCCCCATACGAGCGCTACATATTTTCTTTTGATCGTATGATCGAAAAACTGTTTGGCCAAATGACGCATGGCCACATCTGTTTTTGCCATAACGAGTAAGCCGCTGGTGTTTTTATCGATCCGGTGAACCAGCCCAAAGCGGGGCAGGGTATCTTCAGATAAATCGGGATTGATCTGTTGCAGGTGCCAGGCCGCACCATTCAATAAAGTACCGGTATAATTGCCGCTCCCGGGATGCACCACCATGCCCGGTGGTTTATTGATCAGCATAAGATCATTATCCTCGTAGACGATATTGAGCGGGATATTTTCCGGCACCACATCCGTTTCGTCGGGGCTCATGTCGGAGTAAACGATCACCTCATCCAGTGCCTTGATCTTATAATTGGGGCGGACTTCCTTCCCGTTCACCAGTACCATTCCGTTATTGATGCCCTTTTGCAGTTTATTGCGGGTAGCGCCTTCGATCCTGTTCATCAGGTACTTATCTATGCGCAGCGGCTCCTGGCCTTTGTCGGTTTTAAAACTAAACCGTTCATAAAGCTCGTCACTGCTTTCATTATTATCCTGTTCGTCGGTATTGCCTGTGGGCAACGGCTGTGGCATATTGATCGTTCTGTTTTGCACAAAGGTAATGTGTTCGGGAGTAAGACCAGGGAAGACCGCGGAACGGGAAGATTAGAAAACTGTAGAGACTATCTTAAATTTGCAGATTGATATGGAGAAACAGGAAGTATTATTCAGGGACCTGGGCACTGTGCCGTATAAAGATGCATGGGATTACCAGGAAGAACTGTTGCAGGAAAATGTAAAAATAAAAACCCTGCTGCGCACCTATGCGGAAGCGCAGGCGTCTTTTGCCGGGAACCTGTCTTCGAATGAGCCATCGCCGGCGGATAACGGCGAACTTACCACGCATCATCATCTTCTTTTTGTAGAGCATCCACCCGTATATACATTGGGCAAAAGCGGTAATATAGAAAATGTGTTGCTGAGTGAAGAAAGCCTGAAAATGCGGGGCATCGATTTCTTTCGCACCAACCGAGGCGGCGATATTACTTTTCATGGCCCTCAACAGATAGTGGGATATCCCATCCTGGATCTGGAAAAATTCTATACCGATATCGGCCGGTATCTCCGCAATATCGAAGAGATCGTTATTCTTACGTTAGCTGAATATGGCATCAAAGCCGATCGTTCGGCAGGAGAGACAGGTGTATGGATCGACCCGGATATCCGGGGGAAAGAAAGAAAGATCTGTGCGATCGGTGTACGAAGCAGCCGCTGGATCACCATGCATGGATTTGCACTGAATGTAAATACCAACCTGGATTATTTTGAAATGATCATTCCGTGTGGCATACAGGGAAAACAGGTTACTTCACTGGAAAAAGAGTTGGGAAGAAAAATTGATATGGAAGAAGTGAAGAGAAAGCTGAAAAAGAATTTTGAACGGGTGTTTGAAGTGGAGTTGAAGGAAATTTAGAATTATGAATGAAGAAGATGATGGGGACCGTTAACGCCATTCATAATTCTAAATTTTCAAAACTCTTTCGGCAGATAAAACCGGTTCTTATCTTTCAGTACATTATTCTCATACAATTCAAACTTGAACCAGCCGGCATGATAAAAATTGGATTTATCGATCTTGAAATTTTTTTCCTTGATATCTTTTAGCTCAAACAAAAACTCCTCGCGAAGTGTATAGAATTTGATATCATATTTCATATCGGTTCCTTCAGGCAGGTTGATCCGCACATAACCATCTTTCAATGTATACACGAATTTCGAAGGCACCCATGTTTCATTTTTAGGTTTATTGGGATTGCTGACAACAGGACCTGTTGCAATACTATCACCGCCCAGGGTTTGCACCAGGCTGGGATTATCGGCGCGGATCATTGTCATTTTGCGGATAGCCGTGATACTGGTATCGCCACCTTTTATCACGGTGTCGAGTATTGGTCTCTTGGTATTGCTGAAAATAAAAACGCCTTTATCGAGTAAAATATAAAGACGATAGAACATATTCCCGTTCTGTGCCTTGGTATCCAGATATCCGTTCTCTGGCAACATGGGGTCCTGTACCGAAAGAATGGTCTTGAAATTTTTAAGACTGTCGAATGAACGTTGTATGCTGATCCCTTTAACGATTTCGAAATTATTGTGCCAGCCGATCACGATCCTGTTATTACCAACATTGCGCACGGAGAAAGCAGGAAGGGTATCCTGGGCAGAGGAGCCATAGCCCGCGAGGAGGAAAACAATAAGGTAAAACGGGACCAGTTTTTTCATAATAAGGAAACGAACAAGGACATGGATTCTTTTATGCCTCTCAAACAAAGATAATACACAGCCTTTATAAATCAGAACATTAACGTTCCTTTATGCAGTGATGTATTTCCCTGCAAACCTCCGCTATGAATGACCAATATTTTACTATCCCGCGGGAAGTAATCTTTCTCTGCCAGGTCCTTTATTGCATAAAATAGTTTACCCGTATAAACAAAATCAGAAGGAATGCCGGTTTGCCGGTAGAAATCATTCATAAACTGCAGAAGGCGCGGTTCATATTTGGCATAGCCACCGAAATGGTAATCGTGAAATAATTGCCAGCGTCCGGAAGGGGAATTTTTTGCAGCAACAAGTGTTTGGACAAGCTCTTCCAGTTGTTTATTGTTTTTCATTACGCTGATACCAGTGACTGGCTGATCATGGCTGGCATTGATCAACCCTGCCATCATCGTGCCGGTACCACAGGCGCAACAGAAATGAGTGAAATCGTTTTTATACTGGTCTATGATTGTGGCAGCACCCCTGGCGCCTGGCTCACCATAGCCACCCTCATTGATAAGGTATTCATCACCGGCAAGATATTCCGCCGGTAATTTTTTATCACGATACTCTTCCCGCGAAACAAAGATCAATCGCATACCCAGTTCTTTTGCCTGTAACAGGGTGGATGACCAGGCAGATGGTTCTTCACCGCGTATGATCCCGGTCGACCGCAACCCGTTTGCCTGGCAGATGGCGGCGGTGGCAAGGATATGATTGGACCAGGCGCCACCGAATGTGACGATTTCTTTTTTATGCTGCGCGATAGCTTCTTCGATATAATACCGGAGCTTATACCATTTATTACCTGAGATCAGGGGGTGTATTTTATCAAGACGCAATACGTGTACGTTCAACCTGTTTTGGTAATAAGCGGAAATATTATCGGATGTAATATTTGAAGGTATAAGTGGAGGTAACACCCTGCTAAAATAAGAAATGAGAAATAATAAATAAGGAATAAGGAATGAGAAAGTGGCGGCCTGCTTTTACAGGCTTCCTTACTTTCACATTCCTTATTCCTTATTTATTATTTCTCATTTCTTATCTCTATTCTTTCTTAAATTCGTGCCTCAAATTATACAACCCATATGGATGCAACATTGGTGATTTTAGCGGCCGGTATGGCCAGTCGTTACGGTAGCATGAAACAAATCCAGGGATTTGGCCCTGGTGGCGAAACGATCATGGATTATTCTATTTACGACGCGATACGCGCAGGCTTTACAAAAGTGGCTTTTATCATCCGCCGCGAATTTGCCGAGGATTTCAAGACCATTTTTGAACCCAAGCTCAAAGGAAAGGTGGCGATCGAATACGTATACCAGGATCTCGATGCGTTTACAGAAGGTATGCAGATACCGGCTGACCGCAAGAAACCGTGGGGAACGGCTCATGCGGTTTTATGTGCTATGGATGCGGTAAAAGAACCATTCGCCGTTATCAATGCCGATGATTTCTATGGCAAGAATGCATTTGAAAATGCCTATGATTTCCTGAAGAATGATTGCACGGAAAATAACTACGCCATTGTAGGCTATGACCTGTTAAGGACATTATCTGATTATGGTACGGTCAACAGGGGCGTATGTACACTGGATAACCTGGGCAACCTTGTTTCCATCACAGAGCGGATCAATATTGCAAAGAAAGACGGGCACATCATCTGCGATGACGGACTGGAGCCGAAAGAATTGCCGCTGGATACAAGGGTATCAATGAACTTCTGGTGCTTCCATCCTTCATTTTTCAGTTACACCCAACAGGTATTTCGCGAGTTCCTGCAAAATCATGGACAGGAACCCAAATCAGAATTTTTTATACCTATCGTAGCCGACCGCTTTATCAAAGAAGGTGGCCGCGTGGAAGTGGTGCCTACCACTTCTTCCTGGTTTGGTGTTACCTATAAAGAAGATGCGCCTTTTGTAGAGAAGAGTTTGAATGAACTGATCAGCAAAGGAGAATATCCTTCGAGATTGTGGAGCTAGAAAATATAAAATGCAGAATGTAAAATCTAAAATGTAAAAGGAGAAAAATCCTTTATTACTCATCACTGTAAGTATTTACTTACATTATTATTTTCACACCTAACATTTAACACTTAAAACCTGACACCTGTCCGGGTTTTAAGTGTTAAATAATTTCTTAATTCACTTTCACCATAAACACATAATCTTCTACTTTCTTAACCTGCTGCGAACGGTTCAGGCCCGCAATAGAAGATTTGGCGTTCAGTTTTATGCGCTGGTAAGCCGTATCTTTTTTCATTTCATCGAGTGCACGGTAAATATGTTTGGCCTGGAGGGCAAAAACCACGCCTTCTGCTGCCATTTCCCTTGTACTTAAGATGCCGACGACTTCGCCATTATGATTCAACACAGGGCCGCCGCTGTTACCTGGATTCGCTGCAATAGCGATCTGGCAACTAAGCGTATCTCCTTCATAACCGGTACGGGCACTCAAATATCCTTCTCCATATACGATTTCATCACGAGGGTAACCGAGAGTAAAAACGGGCTCAGCCAGGTCGGTGGTTGATTTGCTGATGGCATAAGGCAAAATGCCTAATGGTTTGAAATTGACATCGGCGATCTTCAGGATGGCGATATCTTTCTCTACATCTTCATAGGCAAGTACTGCATTGTAGGCAACACCTGTTTTATCCTGTACGGCTATATTGCGGGCGTTCTTTACTACGTGGGCATTAGTAACGAGTAATCCTTTGCCATCGATCAGAAATCCTGATCCGCCCGACTTATAAGGTATGGCAGGATCGATGGTCATTTTATTCTGCAGGGTATTCACTACCGTTTTCTGGTTGCGTTGTTCCTGTTTTACGATTTGAATATCGCGGCTCAGTTCCTGCAACTTGCTATTATCAGGTTTCGGGGAGACGGACCATACCAGCCCGCTGATGAGTAAGGCGGTAATGCCGGCGATCGAAGCGGCAATAGCGGTCACTCTTTTGTATTTATTCCACAGGTATACTACGCGAGCGCCTCCTTTCAGCCTGTCGGCATGGATTGTTCCGTTTTCTGCGAGATCGGTATGTACATCGTTCAGGGTGGAACGGAATTTCTGCCATTCTCCGAAACGATTCATTTGCTGAAGGAAAAGGGTATGTTCTACTACCAACTGATCGATCTCACTATTTGTTTTGCGCAGGTTTTCAAAATGCAGGCGTTCATCCGGGTTCATCTCTCCACTGATGTACCGTTCTACCGCGTCGAGGATCATGATATCGTTGTTCTCATTCATCACTTATTCCCGTTTTTATAATGAGTAAAAAATATTTTCTTTAACCGCATCAGGCACTTGTACTTCTGGGTCTTGGCGTTTTCGGCGTTGGTATATCCAAACCCTGAAGCGATCTCCTGCATATTCTTTTTCTGGATATAAAATGCTTCCAGCAGGCTTTTGCAGGGTTCGCCCAATCCCAGGATGGCTTTTTCCATCATTCCGTACTCCAGGTCCCTTTTTGTATGTTCCTCCACATCTTCCTCTACATGCACAATATTCTCTGTATTGACGATCTCACCGGTAAAACGGCGGGATTGCTGTAATTTCTTTAACCAGACGCGCCGGGCCACCGAATAGATGTATGTTTTGATCTGGCAATGAAGCTCAAAATTGCCCGACCGGGCTTTTTCATAGAGTACGATCATGGCTTCCTGGAATACATCCCTGGCATCGTCCGCACTACCGTTATTGTTGATTATCAGGGACTGAACCATGCTATAGTTCTCCTTATAGATCGTCTCAACGGTCTTTTTATCGTTTTTGGCTAATCCTTGCAGTAAGACTTTTTCGTTGTTCTCTT
Source organism: uncultured Bacteroidota bacterium (assembly GCA_946479615.1). The sequence goes on from CAMLGR010000014.1 coordinate 16,250, forward strand.
GTTTCAATCTTCCTTTATTTAATACAATTTTTTAAAAATAGTAACCCTATCCCAGCCTGAAAAAAAAACTTTAAAATTCAGGGTTACCTTTTCCCCGTACGGGTATAAACATTGAAATATTTCATAAAATCAAAAAAAACTCACAACATCATGAAAAAGCTTTTCATCGTTTTGGCTGTATCTAGCCTTGGATTTGTAGCTTGTAACAACGAAGCATCTACTGATTCTTCAGTTCAGGATTCTATCACTAAAGATTCTTTATTGAAAGATAGCGTAGCTAAAGCTGAAGCTGCTGCTGCTGCATTAGCTACTGATACAACTCATAAAGCTGATACTCTGCCTAAAGTTGATACTGCTAAAAAATAAGCTTTCTCAGGCAAGCAATAGTCAAAGCCATCTGCATTTGCGGGTGGCTTTAACTTTTTTGGGAAAGGAGATATTGGGAAATTTCAGATGGGTTCGGAAGAGTACAAACATCTTGCCCACTTCCCTGCAGGTCAATTTCCCAATGCTCCCCCGATTTAAATTCATCCCGCTACCAGCCAAATAGGCTACCTTTGCACCCACATTTTAAATTATAGATATCAGTGACCACATTTGAATCATTAGGAATAGAAGAAGGATTATTGAATTCCATCAAGGTTCTCGGATTTACAGAGCCTACGCCGATCCAGGAAAAAGCCATCCCGGTTTTATTACAGGGCACCAAGGATTTTATAGGGCTCGCACAAACCGGTACCGGTAAGACGGCTGCTTTTGGGCTACCGCTTTTGCAATTGCTCCGCAAGGAAGATAAATTCCCGCAGGCATTGATCATTTGCCCTACCCGCGAATTATGTCTCCAGATCGCCAACGACCTGGATTCTTTCAAGAACAAAAAAGACCATATTTCGGTGACAGCCGTTTACGGCGGTACACCCATTGGTGCACAGATCAGGGATCTTAAAAGAGGCACCCATGTTGTCGTAGCGACACCGGGCCGCCTGATCGACCTGATCGAACGCAAAGCGATCAATCTCGAAAAGATATTCTACGTAGTACTCGATGAAGCCGATGAAATGCTGAACATGGGTTTTAAGGATGATATCGAATTCATTCTGAAGAATACCCCCAACCGCCAGAGCACCTGGCTGTTCAGTGCTACCATGCCTAACGAGATCAGGCAGGTGAGCAAGAAGTACATGGACAAACCTTTCGAGATCACCATTGGAAAAAAGAACGAAGGTTCTGCCAATATCGATCACCAGTACTATAGTACACAACATGCCAACCGCTATGAGACATTGAAACGCATCATCGATTTCAATCCTGGTTTGTATGGCATTATTTTCACACGTACGAAAGCAGATGCGCAGGGCATTACCGAACAACTGATCCGTGAAGGATATGATATCGAGGCATTGCATGGTGACCTTACCCAGCAGCAACGCGATAAGGTCATGGCCCGCTTCCGCGAAAAAAGTATACAGATACTCATTGCTACCGATGTGGCTGCACGGGGAATCGATGTACAGGGCATCACCCACGTCATCAATTACGAACTTCCTGACGATACAGAAGTATACACGCACCGGAGTGGACGTACCGGCCGCGCTGGTAAAAGCGGTATTTCAATTTCGATCGTTACGCCTAAAGAAATATACAGGTTGCGCCAGATCGAAAAACTGGTCAATACCCGTTTTCATAAAATGGATATTCCTTCGGGAAAAGATGTCTGCCGCAAACAGTTCTTTCATTTTATCGATAAAATGCTGGAAGCAGATATCAGCCACGGCGAATATGAAGCCTACCTGCCGGTATTAAAAGAGAAATTTGCCAACGTAGAAAAAGAAGAGATCCTGCAACGTGTAGCTGCACTGGAGTTTGATCGCTTCCTGAAATATTATGAAAATGCAGCCGACCTGAATCTTCGTGATGAAAGAGGAAGAGGAGACAGGGGCGACCGCCAGGCTCCACGTGATACAAGAGGAAGAAGCTTTGAAAGATCGGGCAATTACCAACGCTTGTTTGTTAATCTTGGTACCAAGGATGGTTTTTATAAAGCGAGCTTTTTGCAATTCATTTTAGATATGAGTGAATTAAAGAAAGATGTACTGGGCCGCATTGATATGAAAGAGATGAATAGTTGGGTAGAGATCGAAGCCGGGGCTGCTAAAAAAATGATCCGCGCGATCGATGGAAAAAACTACCGGGGCAGAAAAATAAGAATGAATGATGCCGAAAGCGGCGCCCGCAGAAAATAAGTGAACGAAAAATTGTTTCGAATAGCACACGCGCCGTATATTTGTTTCAGTATGACAATCGCACAAACATTTACCCGCTTTTATTTTTACTTCTTTTATTTTAAAATGAAGCCGGGAGTGCTTTTGTTGAACGCCAGTTATTGATAACAACTAAAAATCAACATAAGAATCCCGGCCAAAAGGCCGGGATTTTTTTTGACCCTTGAACATTGAATATTAATCCTGGGACAGTCAATAAAGAATAATCAATAATCAATGTTCAATATCAAGTTCGGGAACATTATGGTAAGTAAAAATGAAAATAGTACAAGTGTAAACACTGCTCCGAAAAATGGGCGGTATGCTATACAGGGATATGAAGGCAGCTTTCACCAGGAAGCAGCCCGCCAGTTCTTTGGCAAAGACACAGAAGTCCTGCCCTGCGCCACCTTCCGTGATGTGATCAAAATTGCAGGTAATAAAAAAGAAAGCGATGGAGGTGTCATGGCCATTGAAAATTCGATCGCCGGCAGCATCCTCGCCAATTATAATTTATTGCAACGTTCCGGCCTGAAGATCATTGGCGAAGTATACCTGCATATCAAACAGAATTTATTGGTCAACCCCGGCGTCAAGCTCGAAGATATCCGCGAAGTCCATTCACATACCATGGCATTACAGCAATGTCATGATTTCCTCGATAAGTATAAATGGAAACTGGTAGAAACAGAAGATACCGCGCTTAGCGCCAAACATATCCACCAACACAAAAGCAAACATATTGCAGCTATTGCCAGCAAACTCGCTGCTGAATTATTTGACCTGGATATGATCGCACCGGCCATACAAACGATGAAAAATAATTATACCCGTTTCCTCGTGCTGCAGCGGGAGGATATGGCGGTCACGGTCGATGATGCCAATAAAGCATCGGTCAACTTTCATACTGATCACTCCAAGGGAAGCCTGGCTAAAGTGCTGACCAGGATCGCGGAAGGGAATATTAACCTTAGCAAACTGCAAAGTTTCCCGATTCCCGGTACCGATTTTCAATATAGTTTTCATGCTGATATGGAATTTGATTCGCCGGAACAATTCATTAAAGTGATAGAAGCGATCAAACCATTGACGGCAGAGTTAAAAATCTATGGTATCTATAAAAGAGGAGAGTGGAAAAAGGAAAGTAAATAATTATAACGTATAGTAGGATATGCACACAAGTAAGCGACTGGAAGGAATTGGTGAATATTATTTTTCGCAAAAACTGCGGGAGATAGATGAATTGAATAAACAGGGTAAACAGGTGATCAACCTGGGTATTGGTAGTCCTGACCTGCCGCCGCACCCGGATGTCATCAAAGCATTGCAGGAAGAGAGTGCCAGGCCTGGTGTACATGCTTATCAATCTTATAAAGGATCGCCGGTATTGCGGAAGGCTATGAGCGACTGGTATAAAAAGTGGTACAGTGTAGCGTTAAATGCTGATACGGAAATATTGCCATTGATCGGAAGTAAAGAAGGCATCATGCACATCTGCATGACTTATCTCAATGAAGGCGATAAAGCATTGGTGCCTGATCCGGGCTATCCTACTTACCACAGCGCGGTAAAACTTGCAGGAGGGAAAGTCGTCTCTTATGAATTGAAAAAGAAAAATAATTACGAACCGGATTTCGATAAGCTGGAAAAAAGCAAACTGGGAAAAGTAAAACTCATGTTTGTCAATTACCCGCAAATGCCAACGGGTCAGTTACCATCCGAAGAATTATTCAAAAAAATAGTAGCCTTCGGAAAAAAGCATGGCATTCTTATCGTTCATGATGATCCGTATAGCTTTATTTTAAATGAAACCCCGGCCAGTTTATTAAGTGTGGAAGGAGCCAAAGATTGTGTGATCGAATTGAACTCATTAAGTAAATCGCATAATATGGCTGGTTGGCGGGTGGGCATGCTTTGCGGGGCCAGGGAAAGAATAGAAGAAGTATTGCGGTTTAAAAGCAATATGGATAGCGGTATGTTCCTGCCGGTGCAACTGGCAGCTGCCAAAGCGCTTTCATTGGGAAAGGAATGGCACGAAGAAGTAAATAATATATACCTGGAAAGAAGAAATAAGGCATTTGAATTGCTCGACCTGTTGGGTTGCAGCTATTCTGCAGGACAGGCAGGTATGTTTGTGTGGGCAGCTGTTCCTTCGGCGTATAAGGACGGTTATGCGTTAAGTGATGAAGTACTGTATAAAGCATCGGTATTTATTACGCCCGGTGGCATATTCGGTAAAGGAGGTGCAAAATATGTACGCGTAAGTTTATGCAGTACCAAAGAAAAGATCAGTGAAAGTATAGAAAGAGTAAAATCGATTCATAATTAATAATTATACAGGGCAATTGCATGTTTAATAATGTTACCATAGTCGGTGTAGGTTTGATCAGCGGGTCTTTTGCGCTGGGGCTGAAAGAAAGAGGAATGGCCAGGCATATTATTGGTGTGAGCCGTACAGAAGCGAGCAGCCGGAAAGCTCTTGACCTGGGATTGATCGATGAAGCGCTATCATTGGAAGAAGCCGTACGCAAAAGCGATCTTATTTATGTTGCGATCCCTGTAGATGCGACATTGCCGGTAATGAAAACGATCATGGACATGGTAACTCCTGCACAAATTGTAGCCGATGCAGGATCTACCAAACAGGTTTTATGTGCAGAATTGGCAGAACACCCGATGCGCAAACGATTTGTAGCGACCCACCCGATGTGGGGAACCGAATACAGTGGTCCCGAAGCAGCAGTACGTGATGCATTTGCAGGTCGCGCCTGTGTGATCTGTGAAAAAGAAAAATCCGATGAAGAAGCAGTTGCTGCTATTGAAAAAGTATACCGTGCATTAGGAATGCACATGATCTATATGAATGCAGATGATCATGATATGCACACAGCATATATCAGTCATATTTCCCATATCACTTCTTTTGCACTTGCCAATACCGTATTGGAAAAAGAAAGAGAGGACAACGCGATCTTCGAACTGGCTTCTGCCGGTTTTGAAAGCACGGTGCGGCTGGCAAAAAGCAATCCCGCGATGTGGGCGCCTATCTTCATGCAGAACCGGGAAAATATACTGGATGTTTTGAATGAGCATATTTCGCAGTTGCGAAAATTCAAAGCCTGCCTGGAAAAAGAAAATGAAGCGTATTTGCTGGAACTGATCGAGAATGCAAATAAGATCAGGAGGATAATTAAATAGTGAGTGGTGAATAGTGAATGGTGGGCGGGAATTATGAATTATGAGTTATGAATGGTGAGCAGGATTATTAGCCACTTTCCGCTTCCCACTTGCTGTATTACTCAAAAGGACAAATTAATAACGTATAATAAACATCCCTTAACAAAGAGGGCATTAACTTTACAACTCAATACTAAGAATATGCAAACAGCAGAACAAAGCAAAGATACAGCCGTACAAAAAGCATGGAACAAAAAGCCGCTTATCATCAGTGGGCCATGCAGCGCTGAAACTGAAGAACAGGTAATGGCGACGGCGCAACGGCTGGCTGCCACCGGTAAAGTAGATATGTTAAGAGCCGGCATCTGGAAACCACGTACCAAACCAGGTATGTTTGAAGGCATTGGTGCTAAAGGATTGCCCTGGTTACAGGCCGCTAAAAAAGCAACTGGTTTGCCCACTACCGTAGAAGTGGCTACCGGTAAACAGGTGCAGGATGCACTCACCTTTGATGTAGATGTGTTATGGATCGGTGCGCGTACAACCGTGAACCCGTTCAGTGTGCAGGAAGTGGCCGATGCATTAAGAGGTGTTGACGTGCCCGTGCTGATCAAAAACCCCATCAACCCCGATCTTGAATTATGGAGCGGTGCCGTAGAACGTGTAGCAAGAGCCGGTGTAAAACAAATCGGGTTGATCCATCGCGGTTTTTCTTCGTATGGAAATACGGAATACAGGAACGCTCCCATGTGGCACCTGGCGATTGAAATGAAATTGCGCAATCCTGAATTGCCGATCATCAACGATCCTTCGCATATCTGTGGCCGTCGTGATATTTTGCTCGAAGTCATGCAACGCGCGATCGATCTCGATTATGATGGTCTCATGATCGAAAGTCATATCGATCCTGATAATGCCTGGAGCGATGCCAAACAACAGGTAACACCCGAGCGCCTGAAAGAAATGCTGGAAACTCTTATCTGGAGAAAAGAAGATGTCAACTCGGAAGAATATCATGCAGCTCTGGAAAAACTGCGCCAGCAGATCAACCACCTCGATGACGAACTGATGCAGATACTCAGCCAGCGGATGAAAACAGCCGAGAAGATCGGGGAGTATAAAAAAAGCAATAACATCACGATCCTTCAAACCAACCGCTGGAACGAAATCATCGAGCGCGCTTTTGTAAAAGGCGATAAACTCGGCCTGAGCCGTGAGTTCATCACTAAATATTTTGATGCCGTGCATATGGAAAGCATCAATCACCAGAAGAAAGTACTCGATGCCTGAACCTTTAAATGCTTAATAAGCTGATGCAGAAACGGACATACAAATTTTCCAATTCATCGGTTGATTATTACCTGTCGCACGGAATAGCTCACCTGAAAAAGATCGCCGATCCAAAGAATGCGATCATTGTAACAGATGAGAATGTATATGGTCATCATGCAAAAAGATTCAAAGGCTGGAATACCATCGTATTAAAACCGGGCGAAGATTATAAAGTACAGGAGACCGTAGATGCAGTGATCGAGCAGTTGATCACGATGGAAGCGGATCGCAAAACAACATTGATCGGTGTAGGCGGTGGTGTCGTTACTGATATTACCGGTTATACCGCTTCTGTGTATATGCGCGGCATTCCTTTCGGGTTTGTACCTACTTCCATCCTGGCAATGGTAGATGCATCGATCGGTGGTAAGAACGGGATCGATGTAGGCGTATATAAAAACATGGTGGGTATTATCCGTCAGCCAAAATTTATTTTACACGATCTTATTTTCCTCGACACCTTACCACAAGCTGAATGGGAAAACGGTTTTGCTGAGATCATCAAACATGCCTGTATCAAAGATGCAGCTATGTTCCGGGAACTGGAAGCCAACTCATTTAAAAGTTACCAGGGGAAAAAGAAAGCCGTTGCTCAATTGATCGAACGCAATGCTGTTATCAAAACCAAAGTCGTACAGCAGGATGAATTTGAAACAGGAGAAAGAAAGTTGTTGAACTTTGGTCATACACTCGGTCATGCGCTGGAAAATCAATATGAATTATCGCATGGACAGGCAGTTGCTATTGGTATGACCTATGCCTCACTCATTTCGGAACAATTACTGGGTTTTAAAGAAGCTGACCGCGTAACCAGGCTGATCCTCCAATACGATCTTCCGACGTATGCAGAATTCGATAAGCCAAAAGTTTTTGAAATCATGAGGATGGATAAGAAACGGGAGAGAAAAGAATTGAACTATATATTACTGGAAAAAATTGGTAAGGGCGTGATCAAACCGGTACCGGTAAACCAGTTGGAAAAAATTATTCAAAATTTATAACGTGACCGTAACCATACATCCTTCATCATTAAAAGGAACGATACAGGCAGCGGCATCGAAAAGTTCGATGCAACGTGCTTGTGCGGCAGCCTTGTTAAATCAGGGAGTGACTACTATTAAAAATCCCGGTCATAGTAATGATGATAAAGCAGCATTGGATATTATCCGCAAACTGGGTGCGAAGACAGAAGAGATCAATGGCGAATGGCAGGTAACCAGCCAGGGTGTTGCCCCGCTCGGTAATGAAATCAATTGTGGCGAAAGCGGGTTAAGTATCCGTATGTTTACACCGCTGGTCGCATTGAGTGAAAAAGAAATCACGATCAATGGTTCCGGCAGTCTTGTTACCCGGCCTATGGATTTTTTTGATGAGATCCTGCCACAGTTGAATGTAAAAGTAAAAAGCAACGGGGGAAAACTTCCGCTGGTCATACAGGGTCCATTGCAGCCAAAGAATATTGAAATCGATGGGTCATTAAGTTCGCAATTTCTCACTGGTCTGCTGATGGCTTATTCCGCAGCAGGTGCTTCTGATGTTTCCATTAAAGTAAAAGATCTGAAAAGCAGTCCTTATATCGATCTTACATTGGAAGTAATGAAACAATTCGGAATGAATGTTCCGGAAAATAATAATTACGAAACATTCACTTTTCATGCTCCCACTCACCATTCACCACTCACTACTCACCACTACACTGTCGAAGGTGACTGGAGTGGAGGTGCTTTTCTATTAGTAGCAGGCGCTATCGCGGGACCAATTCTCGTCAAAGGACTGGACCTTGCTTCCACGCAGGCAGATAAAGCCATTGTCGATGCATTGATGCTGGCAAATGCCGGGATTGCCATGGAAGCAAAAGGGATCCGGTTGCATCCGGCCGATATGAATGGTTTTGCATTTGATGCGACAGATTGCCCCGACCTGTTTCCTCCTTTAGTAGCACTGGCTGCTTATTGCAAAGGAAGTACTACGATCAAAGGAGTGAGCCGGTTAACACATAAGGAAAGCAATCGTGCCCTGACCCTGCAACAGGAGTTTGGAAAAATGGGTGTGACGATAGAATTGAATGATGATACTATGACGGTGAAAGGTGGGGATGCTGTACGCGGAGCGGCTGTTCATTCACACCACGATCATCGTATCGCGATGGCCTGTGCTGTAGCGGCACTTCGGGCAACAGGAGATACGGTGATTGAAGAGGCGCAGGCGGTGAAAAAATCCTACCCCGGTTTTTATGACGATCTGAAAAAATTAGGAGCCGGTTTTGGTAACCAGTTTTCCATACACGGCATTCAGGGTATATTTGAATAATTAAGCTATGAATAGTTTTGGACGTATATTCCGGGTTTCCATTTTTGGTGAATCGCATGGCGAATCGGTAGGTATTGTGGTGGATGGCTGTCCCGCAGGTTTATCATTAACACTGGAAGATTTTTTGCCCGACCTGGAAAGAAGGAAAGGCGGCACACAGAAAGGAACCACTCCCCGGCAGGAAGAAGATCTCCCGATTTTTAAAAGCGGTATCTTCAACAACCGGACCACAGGAGCACCGATCACGATTTTATTTGAAAACAAGAATACGCGCAGCGGTGATTATGATAAGCAAAGAGCCGTACCGAGACCGGGTCATGCTGATTTTGTCGCTAAAAAGAAATTCGGAGGGTTCGAGGATTATCGTGGTAGCGGTCATTTCAGCGGACGATTGACAGTAGCGCTGGTAGCAGCCGGTGTGATCGCAAAAAAATTATTCAGCGCTGTAAAGATCGAATCGAAAATACTTGAGATCGGTGGCGAAGCAGACCTGGACAAAGGCTTGCAAAAAGCAATCGATCATAAAGATTCTATCGGTGGCATTGTTGAATGCAGGGCGACTGGTTTACCTATCGGATTGGGAGAACCTTTCTTTGATTCAGTAGAATCTGTATTAGGTCATGCTGTATTTGCAATACCTGCCGTGCGTGGTATTGAATTCGGAACCGGGTTTGCCGCCGCCAGAATGTTTGGCAGCCAGCACAACGATGCGATCGAAGATATGAATGGGAAAACAAGGACCAATCATGCCGGTGGGGTAGTAGGTGGATTGACAAACGGGAACGAACTTGTTTTCCGTATCGCCATCAAACCTACTTCATCGACGGCCAAAGAGCAGACAACATTGAACTGGGAGACCGGCGCTGTGGAAGCGGTATCTGTCAAAGGGCGTCATGATCTTTGTATCGCGTTGCGGGTGCCGGTAGTACTGGAAGCCGTAACCGCCTTTGTACTGGCCGACCTGCTTATGCTTGAACAACACAGCAAACGGATTTTATCCTGAATAAGAAAGCCATTTAACGATTATGCCAATCATCTACCGTGTTGCCACTCTGCCCGAGTGGCACGAAGCCCAGCAAAAAGGATTTTATGAAAGCCCTTCGCTGAAGACCGAAGGATTTATTCATTGCAGTGAAGAACAGCAGGTGGCTGGTGTGCTGGAAAGATATTTCCAGGGACAGAAAGATCTTGTCAAACTCGTTATCGATACCGATAAATTGACCAGCCGTTATATCCAGGAATGGTCACCCTCCACGCTCGATACGTTTCCACACGTATATGGACCGATCAATATAGATGCTGTTATTAATGTAATTGGATTGTAATCGTGTAAGTAGATTACTTACCTTCTTTTCAGATCGCTGAAACTGATATCTAGCAATTCATATTTAGCGGCTTCAGGTAAAGAAAAATGCCACCACTCTGTTTCCAGTGCCCTGAACCCATTCTTTTCCATCAGCGATCGCAGCAGCCGGCGGTTTTGTAAAACGGTCACCGGTAATAAGGTATAATCCTGGTGCGCCGAATCGCTGAAATTATCAAAACCGGTTCCCATCTCCAATTCTTTACCGGTGGAAAGATGGACAATCGTCAGATCGACAGCGATGCCGCGGTTATGGCCGCTGCCTTTAGCCGGGTTGGCCACATAGCGTTCATCTTTTACCAGTTCCCAGAACTTTTCGGTAACGGCATAGGGACGATAGGCATCAAAAATTTTCAATCCCAACCCTTTTGCAGTCAATTCTTCCTGCACTTTTTCCAGCGCCCTGGCAGCCGGTAAACGCAGGAAGGTCTGGTTGGTATGGGCAGGGTACATCAGCCGGCGCATAAAATTATTGGTGGAAGCATAGCGCAGATCATACCGTATACCCGGGATTATTTCTTTCAACTCAACCATTCGTTTCGTGGAATCGTCTTTTACCTGTTGGTAATATTCCGGTAGTTTTTTTATCACAACGGGACGGGTAGTTGAACTATCTTGCGCCCCCGCTGATGAGGGTATGTTCAGCAAAAAAACAACCGGGACGATTAAGAGAATATTAAAACGTTTGCTTATATTGGAAAACATTATAATGGGTTGTATAACAGTAAACTTAGGCTAAAAAAGGCACTATCATTGTACTATCACACATCTATGAGTAAGAAAGTTGTATTTCATTTCTTTTCTGCATTATTTTTTTTGTTTTGTTTTTGCGTGGCCTGTAACAATAAAAAGCGTCCGCCTGCCAGTGAAATAGCTGTTTCGCAGGAGGACCTGGATAAAAAGGTCAGCGAACTCATTCATACTTCACTTGATTATGCAGCTACCAATAACGGCTCCATCGATGATACATTAAAGCTGGACTATCTGGAAGCAGTGCAACTGATCTATGAAAAGAAATGGTATGCTTCTGTATGGACAGAAAAAGAACAATGGAAACCGTTGGGCGATTCACTTCTTTATTTTATCGACCACGCGAAATTATATGGCCTCTTCCCCGAAGACTATCATCTCGCGTCACTGGACACCATCCGTAAAAAATTCAAGGCAGATAGTTTTGGTGAAAAGGAAAAACGCGATGCGGTGAATTGGGCCAAGGCTGATCTTTTACTGACCGATGCATTTGTTCATATTATCCGCGATATCAAACTCGGCCGGTTGCCGCAGGATAGTATTACGCTCAGGGCTGATTCTGTACTCGATAACGATTTTTATTATAATACACTTGCACTTGTTCAGAAACGAAATACGCTGGGACAAATCTTTCATACCCTGGAACCCAAACATCCCGGGTACACAGCATTGAGAGAGGCACTGCCTGGTTTTCTCGATAGTGCAGATGATCGTACCCTGACCATTGTTCCATCTCCCAAATCAAACAATCCTGATTTTAAAAAACTCCTGCAAACAAGATTGTATGAAGGAGGATTTTTAGCAGCTGATACGATACCGGTGGATTCCCTGCAATTATCTGCTGCTATCAAAAGATTTCAGGGAAGACAAAATATAACAACAGATGGAAAAGCCGGTGAAGAAACGATCCGGGTATTGAACACCACCGATCATGACAGGTTTATCAAAATTGCGATTTCACTTGACCGCTATAAGCTGCTCCCGGAAAAAATGCCTGATCGTTACCTGTGGGTCAACCTGCCTTCATTTTACCTGCGGTTCTGGGAAAACGATACACTGAAATTATTATCGAAGATCATTTGTGGGAAACCAACTACCCGAACTCCTTTGCTCACCAGCGCCATTTCACAACTGGTTACATTTCCGCAATGGACGATACCGGCCAGCATTATCGAAAAAGAGATTTTGCCCGGTATAAAAAGAGATTCCGATTACCTGGCGAAAAAAGGATTCAGCCTGATCGATGATAAAGGTGATGAAATTGATCCGCATACTGTTGAATGGTCGAAATACCGCAAAGGTATTCCTTACAAAGTGGTGCAGGGTAGTGGTGATGATAATGCACTGGGTATATTGAAATTTAATTTTCCTAATAAGTATGCAGTGTATCTGCATGATACCAACCAGCGCTATCTTTTTGCCCGGACCGCGCGTTCGCTCAGCCACGGTTGTGTGAGGGTGCAGGACTGGCAAAAACTGGCGTATAGTATTGTTCGGTACGATTATAAGGACCTGGTCCGGCAGCCTTCGCCGGTAGAAGATTCCCTTACCAGCTGGCTGGCCCGCAAGGAAAAACATAATATCGCTGTCCGCAACCGCCTGCCTGTTTATATCCGGTATTTTACCTGCGAAGCTGACCACGGACGGGTATTATTTTACGATGATATTTATGGAGAAGAAAAAGCGCTCCGGGAAAAATATTTCAGCGGAAAATAGTACCAAAAAGGTGTTCTCTTCTTTCAGAAACAGTAGTGTTTCTACGCTCTATTACAGGAATGCCCTGTAAAGGTCTCCAACTAGGGGTTTGTCCTGTGAAACCGGGCTTATTCACCATGGATTTCTGTAAATTAATTTATTTTAGGATATTGAACAGACCCTTTATTTTTGTTCCGATTTAAAACCAAACTAGTCTGTTTATGAAGAAGATTTTAGCCGTCCTATTGGCCGTATGCTCGTTTGCACCTGCCATATTCGGGCAGAAGGACAATGTAAGACCTGCAGCAGTCGGTATCAGTTTTATCCTGGATGATTTTAAAACTGCCAGCCTGATCCGGTCGTCTTCCTTTGCACAGGTTCTAAACAGTAAAAAATGGGCCAAGCCAAAAGATATGATTCCCGGACTGGCTATTTCTTATTTCCAGGGAATAACCAATCACATCGATTTCGCAGGAACGCTTGCTGGTTCCTATCTCAAATATCCCATTCCTAATCATGCTCCTTTTTCATCTGACCGTTTTTTACTGGAGGCTGATGCATCCATGAACTTTAAAATGGTTTCTGAAAAATATTGGGTGCAGCCTTACCTGATCGCCGGTATCGGTGCTCATATGTATGGCGGTAGTTATTTCGGAGCCTTCCTTCCTACAGGTCTTGGTTTTAAAATTAATTTCTTTGACGATACACACCTGTTTGCAACAACACAATACCGTATTCCTGTTACCAGGACAACAGCTGAATATCATTTCTTCAACCAGATCGGTCTCGCCGGCCGCATCGGTAATAAAAAAGCGCCTGAATTAAAACCATTACCTCCACCGCCACCTGTTGACACCGATAAAGACGGTATCATCGATAGCCTGGATAAATGTCCTACGGTTCCCGGTGTTGAAAAATACCAGGGTTGCCCGGTACCTGATACTGACAAAGATGGTATCAACGACGACGAAGATAAATGCCCGACAGTAGCAGGTCTGGCCCGCTACCAGGGTTGTCCTGTACCTGATACCGATAAAGATGGTATCAACGATGAAGAAGATAAATGTCCTACACAGGCAGGTCCTGTCAGCAACCATGGTTGCCCGCTCGTAGACAGCGATGGTGATGGTATTGCTGATCCAGATGATAAATGTCCGAACTTATTCGGTACGATCGAAAACCAGGGTTGTCCTGAGATCAAAGAAGAAGTAGTGAAGAAGATGGACTATGCAGCTAATAATATTTATTTCGCTACCGGTAAATACACATTGCTGAGCAAATCATTTAAAGGATTGGATGATGTGGCCAAGATCATGAAAGAAACACCGGATCTTAAACTGACTATCGATGGTCATACTGATAATGTTGGTGCTGATGCCAGCAACCAAAAACTCAGTGAGAACCGTGCAGGCGCTGTAAAAGCATACCTTGTTAAGAAAGGAGTTGATGCGAGCCGTCTGACTGCAACCGGTTATGGTGAAACACAACCTATTGCTGATAACAAAACAGCAGCAGGTCGTCAGAAGAATCGCCGGGTAGAATTGAAGTTGAGTTATTTCTAAGAAAGTCAAACCACTTGCTTATACCAGCCTTTGCAGCAATGCAAAGGCTTTTTTATTCTCCGTGTTCCTCTGTGTCTCCTCTGTGGTATATGCCCTGTAAGAGGGTTTCTATTCATAAGATATAAATACAATAATCTGATATCTTACTACTGGAATTATACGCAGAGTACCACAGAGGAGACACAGAGGAACACGGAGAACAAAAAAGGCTGCTCTTTACAGAGCAGCCACACAATCTTATGAGGATCGTTATTTTATTTTTTCATTTTCTTATACGCATTGATCAACCCGTTTGTAGAGGAATCATGACTGTCAACCGGTTTATCATCCCCGAGCTCCGGTAGTACTTTATTCGCTAATTGCTTGCCCAGTTCAACACCCCATTGATCAAAACTGAAAATATTCCAGATCACACCCTGTACAAATATTTTATGTTCATATAAGGCAATCAGGCTACCCAGTGAATGCGGGTTGATTTCTTTCAGCAGGAAAGAATTTATCTTTTTTATTAAAAATGAATTGGTCGGTTTATTGCCTTCAAACATTTTATATGGAAGTAAGGCGGCTACCTGTTCTGCCGATAATCCTTGTTTTTCTAATTCCTGTTGTGCTTCTTCTTCTGTTTTGCCATTCATCAATGCTTCTGTCTGGGCAAAGAAATTAGATAATAATTTAGTATGATGATCGCCAACAGGATTATGTGTTTGGGCAGGAGCTATAAAATCACAGGGTATCAATGGCGTTCCCTGATGAATGAGTTGATAGAATGCATGCTGTCCGTTGGTGCCGGGCTCTCCCCAGATCACAGGACCGGTACTGTATTCTACCCGTTCGCCGTTGCGATCGATACTTTTTCCATTGCTCTCCATATTTCCCTGCTGGAAATACGCTGCAAAGCGGCTCATATACTGGTCATAGGGAAGAATAGCTTCCGATTGTGCGCCAAAGAAATTGCCGTACCAGATGCCGGTCAGCGCCATCAATACAGGTATGTTTTTATCAAAAGGAGTTTGCTGGAAATGATTATCGGTATGATGGGCCCCTTTTAATAATTGTTCAAAATTTTTATACCCGATACTCAATGCAATAGAAAGACCGATCGCGCTCCATAACGAATAGCGGCCACCTACCCAGTCCCAGAATTCGAACATATTCTTTTTATCGATACCAAATTTCACAACTTCTTTTTCATTGGTGGAAAGCGCCACGAAATGTTTGGCTACATACGCTTCTTTCTTTGCTTTTTTCAGGAACCATTCCCGTGCTGTCAGCGCATTCGTCATTGTTTCCTGTGTCGTAAATGTTTTGGATGCGATCAGGAACAGTGTTCTTTCCGGTTTTACTTTCTTCAATGTTTCTACCATATGCGTACCATCCACATTGGAAACAAAATAAGTTTCGATCCCGTCCTGGAAATAAGGTTTCAGTGCCTCTGATACCATTAATGGCCCCAGGTCGCTGCCGCCGATGCCGATATTGACGATGTATTTTATCTTTTTATCCGTATAACCCCTGTGCTCGCCGCTATGCACCGCATCACAAAAGGTTTTCATTTTTCGCAATACCTTTTTTACTTCCGGCATTACATTGTTGCCCTGTGCATAGACAGGGTTTTTGGAAAAATTTCGCAAAGCGATATGCAGTACCGAACGGTGCTCTGTTTCGTTGATCATATCCCCGTTGAACATGGCGGCTATTCCTTCCTTTACTTTCGTTTCTTCAGCCAGTTGTAATAATAATTTCAAAGTCTGTTCGCTGATCCTGTTTTTGGAATAATCAAAAAGTATATCATCAAACAGGATATGATAACGTTCATAACGTTTGGGATCGGCTGCAAATAAATCCCTGATCTTTGTTTTTTTCATTTCTGAAAAATGCGCTTGCAGTTGTTGCCAGGCCGAAGTAGAGAGAGGGTTGATCTTTGAAAGCATACGGGTATATATTATAATGTTGAAATAGTATCGATCGTCTTTTTTACCATGTCTTTAGTGATATCGAGATGCAACACCAGCCGTACGCGGTTGGGCGCAATGGCATAACTAAGGATATTTTTGTCTTTCAGCGTATTAACTAATTGTGAAGCGGGCAACGCATCTGTTAATTCAAAAATGACAATATTCGTTTCTACCGGTAATACCTGCGTCACAAACTTCTTTTTCGCGATAGCTGTACCGATCTCTGCTGCATGTACATGATCCTCTCTCAGCCGCTCGATATGATTTTGCAGCGCATAAATACCTGCCGCCGCTAAAAAACCTGCCTGGCGCATACCGCCCCCAAATACCTTCCGCACACGACGGGCCTTATGAATAAATTCTTTCTTACCTAATAACAAGCTACCTACCGGGCAGCCCAGGCTTTTGCTCAGACAGATCGAAATACTGTCAAATACTTCGCCATATTCACCGGGTGTCTGATTTTTAGCGATCAATGCGTTGAATAACCTGGCTCCGTCAAGATGTAATTTAAGATGATGTTCGCGGCAGACATGACCAATCTTTATGATCTCATCCAGGTCATAACAACTGCCACCGCCACGGTTGCTGGTATTTTCCAGGCATACGAGGCTGGTATGTGCTTTATGTGCATCATCAGGGTTGATAGAAGCAGCTACCTGTGCCGCCGTGATCCGTCCGCGGTCACCGGCAATTAACCTGACCGAAGCCCCCGAATTAACGGCAATACCACCGCCTTCGTACTGGTACACGTGGGCATAATCGTCGCAGATCACTTCGTCACGGGGTTGAGTATGACAGCGGATCGCGATCTGGTTGGTCATGGTGCCGGAAGGACAAAAAACGGCCGTATCCATTCCAAACATACCGGCTGCCAGCGTTTCGAGGTCATTGATCGAGGGATCTTCTCCAAAAACATCATCGCCCACTTTGGCAACAGACATAGCATGGAGCATGGCCGGGGTGGGCCGGGTTACTGTATCAGAGCGGAAATCGATTACCATCAAAAAAGTTTCCTGCAAGATAATTAGTTCACCCCTGAAAATGGTCAGTTGGCGAAGCGAAAGGGGCATAATTAACCACCTATTTATTAATTTGGCGGCTATGAAAATGCCACAGATCTGGGTAATGCTACTGCTATTTATGGTTTCCGCATTGATGCTGGTTCTGTGCTTTTACCTGCTTGCTAATTTCAAACGGCTATTGCAGGGCATTAAAATAGACCTGGTCAGAAGGAATATTCTTGTCCTGCTGATCTCGGTATGTTTTTTACTCGCCTTCTCCCCGGTCAATGGAGATTATTACAGACCCCAGGCTTTTTCCCAATGGATGTTGATGGTAGGAAAAGATGCTATCAAGATCAGTATTATGGCCCTGTCGGTTTATAATATCACCAACCTGGTCGTCAGCAACAGCCATGTAAAGAAAGCGCCGTTCAAAAAGCGCATGGCTATCGGATTGCTGACCATTGTACTGAGCTCTCTTTTCGTAGCAGGTACTATCACTTATATCGACAATCATTCCTTCAAGAACCTGCATACGGTATTGCTCTATTATTTTTATAATAGTACGGTAGCGGGTCTTATTTATGTTACGATGAATTATCTCGATCTCGAGCGGCAGCGGAAAATGAGCGAGAAAGAGCTCGAGGTTGCCCTTTTACAACAATTAAAAACAAAGGCCGAACTGGATGCGCTGCATTCGAAGGTCAACCCGCATTTTTTATACAACGCCCTTAATTCGATCGCAGATCTTTCCATCACAGACGGGAAGAAGGCAAGAAGAATGACCATTGCATTGGCAGATCTTTTCCGGTACAGTATCAATTACAGCCATAATAATTATTCCACGCTGAATGATGAAGTGGCGATGACAGAAGTGTACCTGCAGATCGAAAAGATCAGGTTTGAGGATCAGCTTACCTATAGCATGCACATTGAAGAGGGAATGGGTCATTACCTCGTACCGCGTTTCATTTTGCAACCATTGGTAGAAAATGCAGTGAAACATGGATTGAAAGTGACGGGGCATATGACCGAGATCATTCTCGAAGTAAAAAAAGAAGACAGCGGTCTTGTTATTTATGTAGCGGATAATGGTCCTGCCTTTCCTGAAGAAATGGTGCCGGGGTATGGAGTGAAAAGTGTTTTTGATAAAATGGATATGCTTTTTCCGGGAAGCTATGAGATCCATTTTAACAGCCAGCCGCGTAAACAGGTGGCGATACATCTTTATAAACTTATTAAAAATGAACCAGCCCTATAAAGCGATCGTGGTGGATGATGAACCGGCTGCTAGGCGATTAATGAAAAGCCTGTTGCAGGATTATTCAAGCGTCGTTACTGTGATCGGTGAAGCCGGGACAGGAATGGAAGCGATCCAGCGCACCGAAGAATTAAAACCCGACCTGGTTTTTCTTGATATCCAGATGCCTGATCTGACCGGTTTCGAAGTAATAGAAAAATTAAGTTACAAGCCGAATATCATTTTTACGACGGCCTATGAACAATATGCGATCAAGGCGTTCGAAACATTTTCGATCGATTATTTATTAAAGCCGATCAAAGAGGAACGCCTGGAGCAGGCCATAAAAAAATTGAAGGAATTTGGCCGTCTCAATAATGCGATTGATTTTTCAGGGTTGCAGGAAATGATCAAACAATTCCAGGCGCCTCCCAAAGCGACGGCTCTGCCTATCAAGACCGGCGACCGGATCACCCTGCTTCGTTTCGAAAACATCGTTTATCTCGAAGCCAGCGATAAGTATGTATTTATATATACTATCGATGGACAGAAATTCCTGACCGATCAATCCCTCACTACGCTTTCTGAAAAGCTGCCTTCCCAGTTTTACCGTATACAGAAATCCTACATTATTAATAAGGATCGGATAAAGGAGATGCACCGTCATTTCAATGGGCGCTATCTTTTTGTAATGGATGATAAGGGCGGCTCAAGACTGACATCCGGCCGCACCTACTATGAAGATATCCGCGCCGATTTCGGCCTGTAACAATTCACCGGAATAATTCCGCCATTCACTGGACCAAATACACGGATCACCTGATTCTCCTTGCACGAACTTTTATACACCGTTAGTTTTGACGGCTGAGTGGTAAGAAGATGACAGCAGGGATTAGAACCGGTTTTTATTTAATCTGTGTTTCCCGCTTACAAGCCTTTCAAACCATCCATCCGAAAAAGCAGATGGCCTGTAACCCAAATCTAAACGCTGCGTCAAACTAAGTATTCAGAATAACGGCCGATCATCATCAAAAACGGCCGTTTAATTTAAAACAATGATCTTGGTATTGCAAAGTACCTACCTTTGAACTGTAATAATCAACGACTAGTACTAATTATATTAAAATAAAAGAAATGAGAAAGCTTTTGATTTTGCTGACAATCACCTTAACTACCTTATCCACAGTCAGCTATGCACAAATAAAAGACGGAAAAGTATCCGGTATTGTCGTGGATGGCAGTACCAAAATCGTCGAATCAGCCACTATCACCCTGCTCCGCGCCAAAGATTCTTCGGTTGCCAAGCTGAGTGTAGCCGATAAAACCGGTCACTATAGTTTCGAATCAGTACCCGAAGGAAAGTACCTGGTCAGCATTTCAGCGATCGGTCACCAGAAAGGCTTTTCGGAAGTTTTTGAACTGAATGCCGCCAATCCTTTGGTTACTTTGAAAACGATCGAACTGGTACCGCAGGCTACGGCGATTGCCGGTGTTACGGTCACTGCTAAGAAACCATTGATCGAGCAAAGAATAGACAGAACCATAGTAAATGTAGAAGCATCGGTAACCAATGTAGGGAGTTCGGCTTTGGAAGTATTGGAAAAGTCTCCGGGTATCACCGTCGATAAAGATGGTAATATCAGCCTGAAAGGAAAACAGGGCGTACAGATCTATATCGATGGCAGACCCAGCTATTTAAGCGGCGCTGACCTGGCCAATTATCTCCGTGGAATGAGCGCCAGCCAGTTGGAGCAGATCGAGATCATGACCAATCCGCCTGCTAAATATGATGCAGCCGGTAATTCAGGTATCATCAATATCAAAACAAAAAAGAATAAGCAATTCGGTTATAACGGAAGTTTGAACAGCAGCTATGGACAGGGTCGTTATGCCAGGTTTAGTGAGAATTTCAATTTTAACTATCGCGCGGGTAAAGTAAACCTGTTTACCAATCTTAGTTATTACCGTAATCATCGCGGGGAAGATCTTTATATCAAACGCAATTTCCGTGATGACCAGACCAAAGATATCAGCTCTATGTTTGATCAGTCGACAAAGATGCTCAACATGGGCCATAACTATAGTGCAAAAGTAGGTATGGATTATTCCGCCAGTAAAAAGACAACAGTCGGTGTGGTATTAAGTGGTTATTATAACCCGAGTTTATGGACAAGCCGTACCAACAGTGATATCCTCGATCCTGCCGGTGACCTGACAGGCCAGACCTATACATTTACACAAAACAGGGAAAAATGGAATAACCTGAGTGGTAATTTCAACTTCCGCCATGTATTCGATTCTACCGGCCAGGAGTTGACAAGTGATTTTGATTATATTCAATACCGCTCAACCAGTCGCCAGCCACTTTATTTTACCGACTATGATCCAAATGATAATGTTACCGGCACTGGTACATTACTAGGCAATCTTCCGCAGGACATTACGATCTACAGTGGTAAAATGGATTATTCAAAACCATTGAAGAAAGGGGCCAAATTCGAAGCCGGTGTAAAAGCGAGTTATGTGAAAACGGATAACGATGCTACTTATAATGATGTAGTTGGTTCTGTAAGCACATTAGATAGCGCCCGTCGTAATCATTTTATCTATGATGAAAAGATCAGTGCTGCTTATGCAAACTTCAGCAAAGAGATCAATAAGAAATGGAGTATGCAATTAGGATTGAGATTGGAAAATACCAATGCTTCTGGTCATTCTACAGGATTTGTATATGATACGGCGCAGGATAAATTTGCTCCGTTCGATTCTACTTTTAAAAGAGAATATACGCAGCTTTTCCCCACAGCTTATATCCAATACAACCTGAATGAAAAGAACCAGTTCGTGATCAACTACGGAAGAAGGATCAACCGTCCTGATTATGGTGACCTGAATCCTTTTGTTCACTTTCTTGACCTGTACACATTTGAGCAGGGTAATCCGAACCTGAAACCACAGTTCAGTCATAATATCGAATTGAGCCATACGTATGGTGGATTCCTGACAAGTACGGTGAACTATTCGCAGACAGACGATATCATTCAGCAGGTGCTGGAGCAGAACGAGGCTACGAAAGAAACATTTATCAAGAAAGCGAATATCGCCAGCCGCAAACAGGTAGGATTATCGATCAGTGCGTATAAGAAGATCAATAAATGGTGGAGTGGTAATGTTTATTTCAATGTTTATAACAATCATTTCAAAGGTATCGTAGGAGTAGAACCGATTTCCCTGCATGTTACCGGTTATATGGCACAATTGCAGCAACAGTTTGAGTTTGGTAAAGGATGGTCAGGTGAAGTAAGTGGTTTTTACAGGAGCAAAGGATTGGAAGGTGTGATCTATATGAAATCGATGGGCCAGGTGAATGCCGGTTTCAGCAAGCAGGTATTGAAAGGAAAAGGAACGATACGGGTAAGTGTGCGCGATATTTTTGCAGGCAATGTATTCACCGGTTATAGTAAATATGGTGTGGTGGATGCGCAGTTCAGGAATGTAAACGATAGCCGTGCCTTTAACCTGGGTTTCAACTGGAGATTTAACAAAGGAAAATTAAAAGCAGGAAGTAATAGAAAAACAGATGGCGCTTCGGATGAACAAAGCAGGGTAAAAGGAGGAAATTAAGAGCTGTTAATCATTGAGCCTACCTATAAATACACATCCCCGGCCAGTGCCGGGGATTTTTTTAAACCTGATTATTGAATAAAGAATGTTTTTAGGGAAGGCAATTAAATATTCAATATTCAAGGTTTAGATCGCGGTCGCTATACGCTGCGTGAAACCAAAATTGTTAACGGGTTTTCACATCTATACAAATTCAACCTTGATTTTTACCGCTGGTATATTGGTACTATGATTTTACCCTTCAACCCGGAAAGTACGAAACTTGTCATATTTCCCTTTTTCTGTACTCATTTCAATCGCATCTTAGCGTTGTAGATCAAACCAATTAACCTGACATCTTTTTATGAGAAAGGCTTTCTCTTCCATCCTCCTGCTGATCTGTTTTTGTTCACAGGCACAAACAAAAAATAAGATATCAGGTATTCTTACAGATAACAATTCCCGTCCGTTAGCATCAGCCTCTGTTTCCTTATTAAAAGCAGTTGATTCCTCTCTGGTAAAGCTGGCGCTTACCGCGAAAGATGGTAGTTATGAATTTGATAATATTCCCGAAGGAAAATACCTGCTTTCCGCGACCTCGGTCGGGTATGAAAAAATAACCAGTGAAGTATTTTCAGTCACAGTTGATAATTCCCCGCTTATATTAAAAACACTGCAGATGACGGAGACGGCGAAAGGCCTCGGTGGTGTTACCGTGACGGCCAAACGTCCTTTCATCGAAACAAAGATCGACCGCACCATCGTCAATGTAGATGCATCTCCTACAAGCGCCGGTGCTACTGCATTGGAAGTGCTGGAAAAATCACCCGGTGTGATGGTCAGTAATGATGGTGTGATCAGCCTGCGTGGTAAGCCCGGTGTGATCGTGATGATGGATGGTAAACAAACTTTCTTATCTGCCACGGACCTGGCCAACCTGTTGAAGAATATGCCGGCTTCAGCTATCGACCAGATCGAGATCATGACCAATCCTTCTTCCAAATATGATGCAGCAGGCAATTCAGGTGTTATCAATATCAAAACAAAAAAAGGGAAAGCCGATGGATTCAATGGTTCCTTGATGATCGGGGCAACTTCTACTTTTTTCAATGACAGGGGGAACCTGTATGTGATGCCGAGATCGCAGAACAGTTTCAATTTTAATTACAGGAAAAATAAGATCAATTTCTTTGGCAGTTATAATCCGAATTTTTTCCGTGGCCGTGCTGCATTGACGATTGACCGGCGGTTTGAGGATGATAACAATATCATCACCGGTTATTCTGATGTGCTAACTCATTTCAAGTTTGGTAATAATAACAACACGCTGAAACTGGGTATGGATTATTTCGCCGATGCTAAAAATACATTCGGCATGTCTGTCAGCGGGTTTTTGTTCCGCGGACATCCAACGCCTTCTACTAGTACTATATTGTCTGATGTAAACCGTGTGCCGCAATCAGCTATGGTTTCACAGACAGAGAACCATGTCAACTTTGATAACCTGACAACCAACTTTAATTATCGCCATGTATTCGATACCGCTGGTACGGAACTGACAGCAGATCTTGATTTCATCTTATACAGCAATGAATCCAACATGTTGCTGACAACGGATTTTTTCAATGGTACGGGTCAGTCAACCAGCCCAACCTTATTGTTGCAGGGGCATCTGCCATCAGATATAAAAATATATTCTGCCAAGGCTGATTACAGTCATCCGTTTAAAAGCGGTGGCCGTATAGAAGCTGGTTTTAAATCGAGTTATGTAACGAATAATAACCTGGTGGATTACGAACGAAAAGTAGCCGATAAATGGGAGGCCGACGGGCGCTCTAATCATTTTGTGTATGATGAAAACATCAATTCTGTTTATATCAATATAAACAAGCAGGTAAAAAAATGGTCATTCCAGGGTGGGCTGCGATTGGAAAATACTATTGCCAAAGGATATCAGTATAATAATGATTCTACTTTCAGGAGAGATTTCACCAATTTATTTCCCAGTGCTTTTGTCAGCTATGAAGTCAACAAAAAAAATACACTGACCTTTTCCTATAGTCGCCGTATTACCCGTCCCAATTACCAGGATCTGAATCCATTTACTTATTTTCTTGATTCTTTATCTTATCGTGTCGGGAATCCTTTCCTGTTGCCACAGTTCACGCACAACTTTGAATTAAGTCATTCTTTAAATAATAAACTGGTAACAACTATCAATTATAATACAACGGCGGATGTGATTTCGCAGATATTAAGACAGGATCCGCAGACAAGCATTGTGTATCTCACATCTGATAATGTAGCGAAGTTCAGGAACATTGGCGTTTCCATTACGGCGCAGCAGCCTTTTACCAAATGGTGGAACACCAATACGTTTGTCAACGTATATAATAATCGTTATAAAGGAATCTATGATAATGAGCCGATCAATATCGGGTACACATCGTTTCTTATCAATATGACCAATACGTTTACGCTTAGCAAAAAGATGACATTGGAATTGAGTGGCTGGTACAGGGGCAAAGGTGTCGATAATTTATCTGTCAGTCAACCGATGTATATGATGTCGATCGGCGGGCAGCGACAGATCATGAAGGGTAAGGGGACAGTGCGGTTGAACCTGCGGGATCCATTTGCCTGGCAGAAATACCGTGGCATTACGGAATATGGAAATATCTATGTCAAAATAAATAATACCTGGGATAATCGTCAACTGACCGCAACGTTTACGTACAGGTTTGGAAAAACCAATCAGCAGTCACCAAGAAGAAAAACAGGTTCATCACAGGATGAACAGAGCAGGGTAGGGCAGGGTGGTCAATAAGCAAGTCTTTTTAGTTTTCTCATGTGAATATCGTCCTTCCTTTCCAGGAGGGACTTTTTTATATAGTTGCTATAAAGAATTTTTGCGAGAAATGTGTCAGAAAAAAACATTTATAAATTGTTTTTTTCCCATGGTTATAATTACCAGGGCTTCTACTTTTATACAGGTAACAGAATGGTGTTAGGTTTGTAGGTTAGCCGGGGGCTGGGGAGAGCCTCCGGCATTTTTATCAGCTATTTTGGTGCTGTTTAGAAGTATGAAAGGGAGTTATGAAATTATTGCTGATAGTGAAATGGTATTTTTTGAATTTATCAGTGAAGGGAAAAAGGGCCAGGTTGTAAAACAGGTTAAATATGAAAAGATAGATCCAATAGGTATTTACAACCTTAGTTTTGGCGATAAGGATCATACTTCAGGTGAAGTTGATGATAATATAGTTACGGATAATGGAGATAAGCAAAAGGTTCTGGCAACTGTCGCCATAACCGTAATTGCATTCTTAAATAAGTATCCTGATGCATGTATTTATGCAACAGGAAGTAATAAAACACGTACCAGGCTTTACAGGATAAACATTGCTAATAACTTAAGTGATATCATGAAATTATTTACCGTATATGGATTAAAGAATGGAAACTGGCAAAAATTTGTGAAAGGAGTAGATTATGAGGCATTTCTCCTGACACGTAAATAATTGTAAATTTGGAATATGATTAAAAAGAAATCCGGGAAAAAAAACAATCTGCCTGTTATACGGATAGATAAGTCGTTGGATAAATATAAGGACACCGTATTATTCCCCGAAAAAGTGGAAAAGGCTAAAGAGACTTTGAAGAAAGTTGGGCTTCCAAAGCATATGAAATAAGGAATAAGAAATGAGAAATAAAGAATGAGAAAGTGGGTCAGTTGAAGCGGTCACTAATTTTCTGCTTCGCAGATTTCCTTACTTTTGTTTTCTCAACAGCCAACCTTAACCTTAAAACGATTTACCATGCCTTCATTTGATATAGTCAGTAAAGTAGATGCGCAGGCACTCGATAACGCTGTGAATGTGGTAACCAAAGAAATCACCAACCGGTTTGATTTTAAAGGCTCCCATGTGGTGATAGATCTTGACAAAAAAGAATTCAAGCTTAAGATCGAAGCGGACGACGATATGAAAATGCGCCAGTTGCTGGATGTATTGATCAGCCGTGCACATAAACAAGGTATTGCTCCCGAGGCATTTGATCTGTCCAAAGAAGGCGCTCAAAGTGGAAAGGCGTGGAAAAAGGAAGTACAGGTCAGGAATGGCCTGAAACAGGAAGATGCCAAGAAGATCGTAAAGCTGATCAAGGATGGCGGGCTGAAAGTACAGGCTTCGATCAATGACGACCTGGTGAGGGTGACCGGGAAAAAGATCGATGATCTCCAGGCCGTAATCCAGGCTTCCAAGAACTGGCAGCTCGGAATTCCGATCCAGTATGAAAATATGCGTTCATAAACTGTGCACAAGTGCCCGTTTGAGGCTGTTTCCGGGGGATAACCTGGTGCAAAAAAGGTGATTATCAAAAAGGCCAAAAATTTGGAAACCGGGGGATGGAAATGCTAAATTCACTGAACAATAGTTGCCGGAAAGCCTGGAAACAGGAATGAAAGCAACAGGGACTGCAGAAATCCGTCAAAAGAAAGAAGCAGGACCAGGAAGCACCGGGTAAGTAAGTATAAAGGCGCAAGCCAAAATACAAACAAACTTGGTGCTTTTGTTTTATACAGCCAGCCAGTCTGGATCAGGCTTCTCAAGCCTTTATGATGGGAGTAAAAAGGGCCTTTTCATCCTAAATAAGATTTGGACAAAAGCCTTCTCCGGCCTACCTTTGCACCCTTCCAAAGTAAACCCTTTGGTGTATTAATTCACACAACGACATACGGCAAAATCCGTATTTCATTTAAAATCAGGAAATTATGAAGAAAGGTCTTCACCCCGGCAGCTACCGTCTGGTTATTTTCAAAGACATGAGTAATGGCCATTCCTTTTTGAGCAAGTCTACGGCTGATTCAAAAGAAACGGCAAAATGGGAAGATGGTAACGATTACCCTCTGGTAAAGCTTGAGATATCCAATATGTCTCACCCTTTCTTTACCGGTAAGAACATGCTGGTAGATACCGCTGGTCGTATCGATAAATTCAAGAAGAAATACGAAAAGAAAAAATAATTTTTTTAGCTTTAGTCAGATTATTCTGACTGACTATAAAAGTTTTGTTTTTCATGGCTATACTTTAAATCCCGGAGATTCTTCTTCGGGGTTTTTTTATGCCTTTATCTGAAGGAAGACAGCGATGAATTTCAAAATTTCAAAATTGATTTTAGAGTATCTTTCAGGTCTCATGCCTCAAATCATTTTCACAGAAGAATTTTGCCAGCCGGAAAACCTGGCGCCCTTCACCCTGACCCGGCAGATACAGGATATCCGTATCGGCATTCTCACCATCCGCGAGAAATGGGAGAAAATGATGAATATGCAATCGTTCGACAGGAAGGAGGATGATTACAAGGATTTCGAACGTTCCGTTACCATCGAAGAGATCGCCGGCGAGGATAGTTGTTTTATGGTGCATGGAAATGTATTGCCTACTCCCCAACTCGTAAAAGCCGTTTTAAAGCTCAAGAATGGCGAATTTATTTCTGCCAATGGTAATGATGGAATTATCTTCCGGTTCAGCCGTAACGAAGTAAGTGAGAAACATAAGATCCGTGTCACCAGATCGAATGTGATCAAGCAGGAAGTGAAGTTTATTCATTACCCCTGGGATATCGTTCAGTTGAATGACTGGGCTATCCGCGAAGATTTTGCCCTGCTGACCAAAAAGAGGAAATCACAGGCGATCCCTGCAACAAATCAAACGATCAACCGCAAGGATATTTTTATTGAAAAAGGAGCCAGGGTAGAGTATAGCATCTTAAATGCATCAATGGGTCCAATCTATATCGGCAGGAATGCAGAGATAATGGAAGGATGTATTATCCGCGGACCTTTTGCTTTGGGCGAAGGCGCCGTTTTAAAAATGGGCACCAAAGTATATGGAGCCACTACGCTGGGTCCCTATTGCGTTGGCGGAGGCGAAATAAAGAACTCCGTTCTGTTCGGCTATTCCAATAAAGCGCATGACGGATACCTGGGCGATTCCGTTATTGGCGAATGGTGCAATCTTGGGGCCGGCACTACCAATTCCAATCTGAAAAATAATGCCGGGCAGGTGAAAGTATGGACACTGAAAGGCCAGCAGGCAGCGGGTTTAAAATGTGGTGTGATGATGGGCGATTATTCCCGTACTGCTATTAATACGTCTATCAATACGGGCACCGTGATCGGTGTCTGCAGCCATGTATTCGGGAATGGATTGACACCGAAATATATTCCCGGTTTTTCATGGGGAAGCGAAGGGGTGAATCGCTATGAATACAAAAAAGCCATACAGGATATTGAAGCATGGAAAAAATTGAAAGGTCAACCGGTTTCAGAGAATGAAAAAAGTATTTTGAAGTATATATTTGACAACTTTTAATGGTGAATGGTCAATAGTGAATAGTAAAATCATTTCCTACTCACCACCCGCCATTCACTACTACCTATCTACAATTAAAAAACCAAACAACGAATGAGAAAGCAGATCGCAGCAGCTAACTGGAAAATGAATATGACTTTTCAGCAGGGTGAAAAATTACTCGATGATATTCTTGGTGCAGAGATTGAACTGGCTGCCCATCAAAACGTTCTTTTCGCCGTGCCTTTCCCGTATTTGTTAATGACAAGAAGTGAAGTAGAGGAAGACAGGAATTATTATGCAGCGGCCCAGAATTGCAGTAATAAAAAATCCGGCGCCTATACCGGTGAAACATCTGCAGAAATTCTTCATTCCATCGGTATTGCACATTGTATTATCGGGCACAGCGAACGCAGAGAGTATTTTAATGAATCCAATGCGGTGCTGGCAGAGAAAGTGAATATTTGCATCGAAAATTTTATCACACCAGTATTTTGTTGTGGTGAAGCGCTGGAGATTCGCGAAGCCGGTACACAGAATGAGTTTGTCGCTACTCAATTAAAAGAATCGCTTTTCCATCTTTCCAAAGAGAAGATCAAAGATATCATCATTGCCTACGAACCTATCTGGGCGATCGGTACGGGTAAAACGGCCACTACGCAACAGGCACAGGATATGCATGCTTACCTGAGGTCTGTGATTGCCAAACAATATGGCGATGATATTGCCAATAACATACCGATCCTGTATGGCGGCAGCGTCAAAGCCAATAATGCCAAAGAATTATTCGGCAGCCCGGATGTAGATGGCGGTCTTGTTGGAGGTGCTTCCCTGGTAGCAGATGATTTTATTCAGATCATCCGCGCATTGAAGTAAGTTCAATAACTACTAAACAATACGTCTCCCGGGTTGTAATTATATTTCATACTATTAAAATTAATTCATGGCCAGGGTTTTGATCCTTTTTGCACATCCGGCATTGGAACGTTCGCGGGCGCATGCTGCCATGGTAAGGCATACTAAACGCTTACCAGGCATCACTTTCCGTGACCTGTACCAACTGTATCCTGATTTTGATATCGATGTCAATAAGGAACAGGATGTATTGCTGGAACATGATATCATTATCCTGCAACATCCTTTTTACTGGTACAGCGCTCCGCCTTTGATCAAACAATGGGAAGATCTTGTACTCGAACATGGCTGGGCCTATGGTACAGGAGGAAATATGTTGCAGGGAAAATTTATTTTCAATGCGATCACTTGCGGCGGTCCCCGTCATGTGTATTCACGACAAGGAAGAAATCGCTTCACGATCCCGGAACTTTTATTTCCTTTCGACCAGACAGCGCATTTGTGCAAAATGATCTATATGCCGCCGTTCGTGGTGGATGGTACTCATAAAATGGCAAATGACGGGTTCGAAACCTTTGCCCTGCAATACAAAGAGCTATTGTTACTGCTGATCGATGATAAATTAGCAGCGCAGGACTGGCAACGTGTGGAATACCTGAATGACCTGCTGCCTTTTTCTCAACCTGTTCAATCCTGATATATATATGGATAGTAATTCGTTTCTTTTTCAAGCCTGTATCTATCTCGCTTCAGCGGTGATCATGGTGCCTGTCGCTAAAAAACTGGGATTGGGTTCCGTGCTTGGCTATTTATTGGCAGGCATACTTATTGGTCCGGCTTTACTTGGATTCATAGGAAAAGAGGGACAGGATATACTTCATTTTGCTGAATTTGGTGTGGTGATGATGTTGTTTGTAATCGGACTGGAATTGGAACCTGCCTTGTTATGGCGCTTGCGAAAATCAATTGTAGGATTAGGAGGATTACAGGTATTGATCACAGCGCTTGTAATAACAGGTATTGGTCTTTTATTCAGCCTGCCCTGGCAATCAGCGTTAGCATTGGGAATGACACTTTCCCTTTCATCAACTGCTATTGTGTTACAGACATTGAATGAAA
This sequence comes from uncultured Bacteroidota bacterium, assembly GCA_946479615.1. Next base: position 46,829 of record CAMLGR010000014.1, read on the forward strand.
AGCATTTATTAAAAACAACAGGCGGGCAGAGTTCATTTTCTGTTTTGCTTTTCCAGGATATCGCTGTCATCCCGATGCTGGCCTTGTTTCCGCTGCTGGCCATCTTCCCGCCCGAAACAGTCACACCCGGTGATCATTCCGGTGGTGCATTGGTAAAGGGGCTCCCGGGTTGGTTGCAGACCCTGGTCGTACTGGGATCGGTATTGACGATCATCATAGCAGGAAGGTTTTTGGTAAGGCCATTATTCCGTTTGATTGCCGCTACACGTTTACGTGAAATATTTACAGCTACCGCTTTATTGCTGGTAGCGGGTATTGCCGTATTGATGACACAGGTAGGGCTAAGTCCTGCATTGGGGACTTTTGTGGCAGGAGTGGTATTGGCAAACAGTGAATACCGGCACGAACTGGAAAGTGATATCGATCCGTTCAAGGGATTATTGCTGGGGTTATTTTTTATTGCAGTAGGAGCTTCGATCAACTTTCATTTGATCATGGATCAGCCGGGGTTGATCTTTGGATTGGTCGTTGCACTAATGGCTGTTAAGGCCATCGTGTTATTTATATTGGGAAGATTCTTTAAACTAAAAACTGATCAGAACTTTCTATTTTCTTTCGGTCTCAGCCAGGTGGGTGAATTTGCTTTTGTATTATTTTCTTTTTCCCTGCAGGAAGGGGTTTTACCTAAAGAGATCGTCGATATCATGATCGCTGTGGTAGCGATCAGTATGGCGCTGACACCGGTGGTTATGTTATTCAATGATAAAGTATTAACGCCCCGGTTTGGAATAAAAGAAGAAGATATTGAACGAGAACCTGATGAGATTGATGAGAAAAACCCGGTGATCGTAGCGGGCTTTGGTCATTTTGGAAATACTGTCGGTCGTTTTCTGAAAGCGAATGGTGTAGCAGCGACTTTTCTCGATATTGATTCTGACCGGGTGGACCTGCTTCGCCGGATGGGATTTAAAGTTTTTTATGGAGATGCGACACGGCAGGATTTATTAAAAGCTGCAGGTGCTGAAACCGCTAAACTGATCATTATTGCTATTGAACCACCTGATCGCAGACTGGAAATGATCGAAACGATCAAAAAGCATTTTCCCAATCTCCGGATGTTTGTAAGATCTACCAATCGTTATGATGCTTACGACCTGATGAATGCGGGTATGCTCCATGTGTACCGCGAAACCATCGATACTTCGTTGCGTATGGGAAGAGATGTATTAACTTTTCTCGGGCACCGTGCTTATAAAGTGCAGCGGGCTTCGCAGTTATTCTTCAAATATGATGAACGGACATTAAAAGAATTGTCGGCCATTAATGATTCAGACGATTATGTATTGAAAATAAAATGGCATGTGGAAGAATTGGAACGCTTACTCAAGGCCGACGAAGCTGGTACGGCACTGAATGATGAATCGGGTTGGGATGAAGATAGCCTGATGCAGGATGCGCGCCAATCTGCCGATGGAGCAGTTAATTAACCTCTGCAGCTCTCTGTGTCTCCTCTGTGATATATGCCCTGTAAATGAGATTCTATTCATAAATTCCTGGAAACTTTATTCTGTTACCTTACTCCTGGGTTTATTCCACAGAGACACAGAGGGCCGCGGAGATATTTCTTTGGAAGGGCACGAATTGGCGGCTTTTATACGTTATAAACCATCTCTGGACATTTTTACCTAAACATTCCATTTTAACCGGTCATTGGCTAAAGCGCCTTATTATATTATTATTACCCGGAAAAACCAGGTACTGCTTGGTTTTTTGAAGATCAGGGTCGTGGTGAATAACCGTGATATTTACCCGCTTCCTGATTCGGAGCCTGTCGTTATCCCGGTGGAAAAGGATCATCCGAAGATCGTGGTCACGGATGGGTTTCATATAACAAAGCCCGTTGAGCTGGTATTCAAACA
>CAMLGR010000015.1 GCA_946479615.1 uncultured Bacteroidota bacterium
AATGATGAATGAGTACTTCCATTCATCATTCATAACTCATAATTTATCAGAAGGCTTTTTTCCACTTATTATTTTCCCTGTTCCAGTCGGGAAGCAGGTTGTCAGGATCAAGTGTTACTTCCGTGATCGTACTCGTTGTAGGTACGCCAAATGTCCATTCAGGACCGCGTTGCCATACTTCTACCGGCAACTGTATCTTATGTTCTTTACCATTACTTTCTTTTATCAATACCGTTACAGGCATCGCCATCTTTTCCAGGTTCTCCAGTGTTATTTCTGCACCATTGGAAGGGTTACTCTTGATATACGCAACACCTTTTACGGATTGATCCAGTTTCCAGGTATTCAGCACCCACGCTCTCCAGAACCATCCCAGGTCCTCACCGGAAGCATTTTCCATGCTATGAAAAAAATCCCAGGGTGTAGGATGTTTGAATGCCCAACGGTTGATGTATTCACGGAAAGCTGCATCAAAACGCTCGGGTCCCAGTACAACATTCCGCAATGCCTCCAGCATTTGCGAGGGTTTCAGGTAAGCGGCTGTTCCCAGGTTGGCCTGCTGAATCACTTCGGGAATATTATAAAGACCATCCATCTTATCCCCGAACGTTCCTTTTACTACATAATCGGCAGTTGGGTTATCGAAGAAACTGGCGCTTCCAAATTCACCGTTATTAAATGCTTCTGATGAAAGATGATTGATAAATGTGTTGAACCCTTCATCCATCCATGCATATTTTCTTTCATTGCTTCCTACGATCATCGGGAACCAGGTATGGCCAAATTCATGGTCTGTAACACCCCAAAGCCCCGCGCCGGTTGAGTTATAACTACAGAAAACAATACCGGGATATTCCATACCACCTACTATACCCGCTACATTGGTAGCAGCAGGATAAGGGAATGTAAACCATTTGGAAGAATAATGCTCGATACAACCTTTTACCATTTCAGTAGAACGGCGCCAGTCATTTCCTTTTTTATCCTTTGTACTCTCTACCGGGTAAGCACTTACTGCAAGAGATTTTTTGCCACCGGGTAAATTGATACGTGCTGCATCCAGGATAAAAGCGCGCGAAGCGCCCCAGGCGGCATCTCTTGTATTCTGGATCCTGAATTTCCAGGTACTGGATGTTTTTTTAGGTTGTGCATTTTTATCCGTGATATCTTTTTCACTGCGGATCATGACGGTCTTATCACTATTTTTTGCTTCGTTGTATTTTTTTAACTGATCCGCAGTGAAACAATCCTGCGGATTTTGTAATTCACCCGAACCAACCACGATAAGATTGGCTGGTGCGGTAACACTGTATTCGATATCCCCGTATTCGAGATAAAACTCTCCTGCACCAAGATAAGGCAGTGTGTTCCATCCCTGGATATCATCATACACACACATCCGCGGGAACCATTGACCCAATTCATACACCCAGCCATTCTTCGTATTCAAACGACCCATACGATCAGTACCATATTCAGGAATCGTAAAATTAAATGCAATGGTCAGTTTTATCTTGCCACCTGCCGCCTTTAGTGCATCCTGCAACCAGATCTGCATGCGTGTATCGGTAGTAATATGATTGGCGGCATATTTTTTCCCGTTGTATTCGATATTGATCGATTTGATCACATCACCATCCGTAAAATTGGAATTGGCCCAGCGACCGCCGGTTTCGGTAGTAGTGGCCGATGCGCGTGAATCGCTCCGGTAAATATTCTGATCGAGCTGCAGCCAGAGAAATTTAAGATTGTCGGGGCTGTTATTGGTATAAGTAATTTCTACTTCACCTGTTATACCATGTTTAAGTGTATCGAGCGTACAATCGATTTTATAATCAGCACGGTTTTGCCAGTATCTCGGACCGGGTTCACCGCTGGCGCTGCGAAAATCATTGCCGGGATAAGGATAAAACTGTGGATTGAATGCTTCTTTTGCATCATAGCCGGATTGCGAAAACGAAAATGCCGTGATCATGGCAAGAATACCACACAAAACAATTTTTTTCATACGTAGAATGATTAATAAAAGATATCTAAGGTATAACAAATGACTGCAAAGCTATTGCCGTTAACCTTGTATTTGGAAATATTTACATAAATGAATGATGAACGGCAGAAAGATCAGGAGAATAAGGATGCGGCAACAGCCACACTTTCAGGTTTGCCTACATCGACCCATTTATCGCCCTGGTGATCATAACCCAGAATAACATGGTTTCGAGCCAGTTCGAGGTATAAATCGGTCAGTGAAAATTTGCCGGGGAATGGCATATTACGGAAAACATCGTACTCGAATACCACAACGCAACTGTAAGCTTTTTGTATAAGATCGGGTTGCTGAACAGAGATCTTTTGTTCGCCGGTTGTATTATTGATCCATCCGCACAGCCTGTTATTATTATTGAATAAAAAATTACGCGATGTTTTCCGATCGCTTACCGCAAAAGAAATAAGTGGTTTGTGTTGCTGATGAAAAGAAAGAAGTTGATTGACGTCCAGGTCGGTCAGCACATCTACATTGCAGGTGATGAATCGTTCGCCGGGTGTAAAAAGTGGTTCCGCTTTTAACAGGCCGCCTCCCGTTTCCAATACCTTATCTGTCTCATCGCTGATGATAATATTACTACCCCAGCCATTATTCGTTTTGATCGCATCGATGATCTGGTCGGCGAAATGATGAACATTGACGATGACATCGGTGATATGGAAACGTTGCAGGTATTCAATATTCCGTTGCAGCAATGATTTTCCATTGACAAGCGCCAGTGCCTTGGGATGTTTGTCGGTCCAGGGTTTGAAACGGGTGCCTAAACCGGCCGAGAATATCATTGCTTTCATACTATTGCTTTTTTATCAAATAGGATCATGGGATTCACATCGAAATTCTATGTGTGTATTCCTATTTGTCCTATGATTCTATGTGGTAAAAATTAAATCGATATTATCAATAGGCGCTATTCTGCCAGTTCTTTGCATCCTGTACCAAATGTTTTACCTCGATCTTTACCTTGAATTTATTTCTTAAATGCCTGGCTAATGCATCTGCGGCATACACGCTACGATGTTGCCCGCCGGTGCAACCAAAGCTCACCGATAAATTACCGAAGCCTCGTTTGATATAATCTTCCACGGAAATATCCACCACATCGAATATACTATTGATAAATTCCGGCATTTTGGTTTGCTGTTCCAGGAAATCCTTTACTTCTTTATCACGACCGGTTTTTGTTTTCATGCTCTCCACGCGACCGGGATTGAGAATACCCCGGCAGTCAAATACAAAGCCACCACCATTGCCGGATTCATCCACCGGGATAGCATTACGGTAAGAAAAACTATGGATCCTGACCACTAAAGGCGTTTCATCAGTTGCCTGCACCGGTGTGAATTGCCGGACGATCTCATCCGAAACACAGAGATCAAGTACTTTTTTAAATTCCGGTACAGCGATACCCATACTTTGATTCCGGAAAAAATCGCCCAGGTTTTTTAAGGCCAGGGGAATGCTGGTAAGAAACTGTGCTTTCCGTTCAAACAAACCACGGAATCCATAGGCACCTAGTACCTGTAACAAACGGATCAATACATATCCATTGTACTGGCTGCGGAAAATAGTCCTGTCAAGCGGAGCATTGATCAGCGCTTCAAAACTATCCATATAATCTTCCAGCAGGTTATTCTTCCATTCGGCAGGAAGATTGGCCCTTGCCTGCCAGAGCATAGAGGCTACATCATATTGCGGCGCACCTTTCATGCCGCCCTGGTAATCGATAAAGTGAACACTGTTATCTTCCTTCACCATAATATTCCGGCTCTGAAAATCGCGGAACATAAAATATTTATACTCGGTATGAGTAAGGTAATTGCTCAATGCCTCGAAGTCATCGATGAGTTTTTGTTTGTCATACGGTTTACGTAAAGCATCGAGGAAATAATATTTGAAATACAGCAGATCGGCCATGATAGCTTGTTTGCCGAATTCTTTATTGGTAAGACATTTATTATAATCCAATCCCAGGTCGCCTTTTACCTGCAGGTTGGCCAACGCATCAAGGCTTTTCTTAAACAGGTCGTATACGGACGACGCCATTCCTTCCGATTCCAACCGGTTGAGAAGGGATACATCCCCAAAATCTTCCTGTAAATAAAAAATCTCATCGTCACTTACGGCGAGTATGCGTGGTACAGCCAGGTTTTTAATGATAAACTGGCGGGAAAAATAAATAAAGCTGTTATTCTCTTTGACATTGGCCCCATAAGTTCCGATAACAGATTGATCAGGACCATATAAACGGAAATAGCGACGCTCGCTGCCCGATTGCGGTAATACATCTACCGAAACTGCATCAGCGCCCTTCCATTTTTTATATAATGCATTGATTGAATTGAGAATTGCTTCCATAGAACAAATGTAGAATAAACAAAATGGGTTAACAATGTTTCAGCCATTCATTTAATACAATCATTTCTTTTTCTTCCACTACGTTGATCTTTAACAATGCTTCATAGGCATTATAAAGATTATCTTTTACTGTGGCGCTGCTCATGGCATTCTTTACTGCTTCCAGCGATTTTTCCGTATGAAGATACATAGGTACTTCACTTTCAAAATCCTTGAAATAATCATGCACATTCCTTTTTTGTACTACTGTCGCTTCTGTAAAACCAAGCCGGTAATCATGTTGCCAAAGGATCGGTTGGGCAATAATGCCACGCAGAATATCGGTAAAACGAAAAGTCACAAAGGAGGGAAGGAACAATAAAGGAAACAGTTCTTTACGGATCGCTGTATTCTGTGAGTTAAAAGGGGAAACAGTTTCTTTTTCCAGTACCACCGGTTCTTTTTTCTGGAAAACGCAGGGTTTGTCAGAAGTCAGCCGGTAAATGGCATCCACATCGGGATCTTCATCTGCCAGGCCCTGCCAGATACCAATGTTTTGGGATTGTTTATGTTGCTGCCAGGTCAGTTTTTCGCGGCTGTCATTGATATTGCGCAAGGGTAAACCACGGGGCCAGATTGGTTGTTCGCTGAAATGATGGTATACATTCACCCATCCCAGCCCGGCAGTGGAGGAAATGAATTCGCCTTTGAAACCGGGAAAATTCCAGTTTTTATAAGGGATGTTATCGTCATCGGTATCGATGATCACTTCGGCACCCTGCTGCATGGCATAGACATAGCCCAGCATTTTTCTGCCGTAATGATTATACGGAATAGCACCTGCAAAAGAAGAAGAAAGTTCCAGTTGTTTTTCTACATCCAGATAAACGCAATTCTTATAATTCCAGTCAGCAGGTGTTTTTTTATCTCCGACCACCACTAATTGATAATCATCGAGACCAGCAAATGCTTCGATCGCTTCGGTAGGTTTGAAAATACTGGTGATAACGATGAACTTCTTTACAGGTCGTTTTGCCATTTCGATAATTTAATAGGGTGGTAAAATAATTGATCCGGCGGAAACCCAGCCAGTAAGGATGATAATGATTTATGGTATTCTTTTTCTACCGCTTCAATCTCCTGTGCCGACCACAACGCCTTTCCCTTTAGCAGGCTATCTTTACTCTGCACGATCGAGCGCGAGGATAATAAAAGCGCTGTGGGAATAGCTATTTCAACGAACAATCCTGCCGCTGCCATGATACCGCAATAGCGGCAAAAATCATAAATACTATTGTTGGTAATGATCAGTACATCGGAATAGGAACCGGCGACGGGATAAGGTAATTCTATCTTGCCATGCTTCTTGAATCGTTTCCAGCCCATCCAATGGTATTGTTTGAAAAGCCAGTAACGTAAACTTTGGATGCCTTTCGGTTTTTTGGTGCCAAAAATATTCGATTTGGATACGGGTGTTACTTCCAGTCCGTGATGGTTAAAACGTCGTACGGCTTCTTCCCGGGAAGGCAATTCGTTTTGGATCTCGGCTCCTTTCCGGTTCTTAAAAAAATCGATGCCTTTATACGTGTGCCACCAGGCTTCCTGTATATTTTGAAAGGAAAAAATGCCCGGTATAAAATCTGACCCTGCAGGCACACCGGTTTTGTCTGATACATTCGATTCATTGATAGCCGGGTTCAGGATGCAATCGTCTCCTGTAAAAATATAATGGGTGAATTCTTCTTTAAAAAAACGGGGATAGCCCTGGGCAAAAAAGGATTGAAAATAATGGGAGCTTTCATACACAGGGATGACATTGGGATGCGACCCGTTGTAAAAAGGAACCAGGAAATAGATATTCGAAAACCTTTTCGCATACATTTTTTCAAGCACGGGTATGTTCTTGTCATACCGGTGATTGAATACTATGATCAGACATGCTTTTGTCATAAGGTTGCCAAAAGTAGAAAGAAAGTATGAACCGGGGTCTGAAATCAAATGTCTGAACCATGATTTTAAGGATTAGGGGGATTTAGGGGAAATGAAAGAGGCTGATTATTTTATTTCTGCCGGGAAGACGGTAAGACGGAAAGGAGTAGATCGTTTTGCTAATACTCATCTTTCCGGCACACTTTCCTGAAAATCCCCTAATCCTTAAAATCATGGTTCAGACAGCCTACTAACAACTGTTTGCCACCATCTATTTTTATTACTTTTGCAACTGCATACAAATAATATGGCGTATACCCCTACCAGTAAAGTAAGAATTGTAACGGCAGCGGCCCTGTTCGATGGTCATGATGCGGCGATCAATGTCATGCGGCGGATCATGCAAAGCAAGGGCGCGGAGATCATTCACTTAGGGCATAACCGTTCGGTCAAAGAAATCGTGGAAACGGCGATAGAAGAGGATGTGCAGGGTATTGCCATTACCAGTTACCAGGGCGGGCACGTAGAGTTTTTCAAATACATGAAAGACCTGTTGACGGAGAATGGCTGCGGTCATATTAAAATATTTGGTGGCGGCGGCGGCACCATTCTGCCCGAAGAAATTGAAGAATTGCACCAGTATGGTATTACCCGCATTTACTCACCTGATGACGGCCGTCACATGGGGCTGGAAGGAATGATAGAAGATGTGATTGCGAAATCGGCAGATTCAACGCTCAGCATCCAGGCCCCCTCTAAATCTGCCCCGGAGGGAGAGACTTCCGAAAAGTCTGTAAATGGAGAGAAGCGTTATGTTTTAGGAGAGTGGAAAGATGTTAAAAGGATTGCAAAGGCGATATCGTTGGCTGAAAATGGCGAGCCATATAAATTTTTGTTTACTAATAAAGCAATAAACGGACGTGAATTTTTCGAAACATCCGATAAATCTTATTATAAAATATTAAAAGAGTTTGCCCTCAGCCATAGAAGGAAATCCACAGAAGCAGAAGATTTTCTATGGCAACAATTAAGAGATAAACAGGTGGATGGGATTAAATTCAGAAGACAACATATTATTGATAAATACATAGCAGATTTCGTTTCACTGAAAAACAGGTTAATTATCGAAGTAGATGGCAGTATACATCAATTACCGGATAACCTTGTCAGCGATCAGCAACGTACCGAAAGATTAAATGAACTCGGGTTTAACGTATTGCGCTTTACAAACGATGAGGTATTGCATAAAACAGAAAGCGTAATCACTTCCATAAAGAAAAAATTTCACGAATTATCAGCATCTTCGGAAGTCTCCCCCGTAGGGGGAGATTTAGAGGGGGCCGAAGAGCCCGTTGTTCTCGGTATCACCGGTACCGGTGGCGCCGGAAAATCATCCGTTACCGATGAGATCGTGCGCAGGTTCCTTACCAACTTCAGGGATAAAACCATTGCGGTCATTTCTGTCGATCCTTCCAAAAAGAAAACAGGTGGCGCCTTGCTGGGTGACCGCATACGAATGAATGCTATTTCGCATCCGCGGGCATATATGCGTTCACTGGCTACCCGGGAAAGTGATAAGGCATTGAGTGAATATGTGCAGGAAGCGATCGATATATGTAAAGACGCGGAATTTGATTTTATTATCCTGGAATCGGCCGGTGTAGGGCAAAGCGATGCTTCCATTCTCGATTATTGCGATATCAGTATGTATGTGATGACGCCGGAATACGGCGCGGCATCGCAACTGGAAAAGATCAATATGCTCGATTATGCCGATCTTATCTGTATCAATAAATTTGATAAATCCGGTGCGCTCGATGCGCTTGCTGATGTAAAAAAACAATACAAGCGGAATCATTTATTATTTACCGCCAAAGACAGTGATCTTCCTGTTATCGGTACGGTGGCCAGCAAATTCAATGATGATGGCATCAATCATTTATTTGAATTATTGCTTAAAAAGATCATCGAAAAAAAGCAGGTAAGTTTTGGGGAGTATCATTTTTCCGAAACGGCAAAAATGTCGCAGGCGATTATACCCAGTAGCCGGGTGCGATATCTTTCCGAAATCACGGCCGGTAACCGCGGCTATGATAAACTGGTAAAAGAACAGGCGGCCATTGCTTCCAGATTGTACCAGTTGCAGGGCGCTTTAAATGTCATCACATCTTCGGGAGATGCCACAGACAAATTGCAGGAAGCATTGCAGAAGCAGATTGAGTTTTTTACCGAACAATTAACTCCTGTCAGCCGTAAACTACTCACCAACTGGGAAGAGAAACTAAAAGAATACCAGAAAGATTTTTATGAATATACGGTAAGGGATAAGGTCATCAAACAACCGATGACATCCCAAAGCCTGAGTGGAACAAGAATACCTAAAGTCGTCTTACCCAAATTCAGGGACTGGGGTGATATTCTCCAATGGCAGGCGCAGGAGAACGTACCGGGTCATTTCCCATTTACAGCCGGTGTGTTCCCATTGAAAAGAGAAGGAGAAGATCCTACACGGATGTTTGCCGGTGAAGGTGCACCCGAACGAACCAATAAACGCTTTCACTATGTAAGTACGGATCAGCCGGCCAAACGTTTATCAACTGCGTTCGACAGTGTTACTTTATATGGAGAAGATCCCGATCATCGTCCCGATATATTTGGAAAGATTGGCAATAGCGGCGTGAGCATTGCTACTGTTGATGATGCTAAAAAACTATACAGCGGTTTTGATCTTTGCGATCCCAAGACATCTGTATCCATGACCATTAATGGTCCGGCGCCCATGCTTCTTGCTTTCTTTATGAATGCAGCCATCGATCAGCAATGTGAGAAATGGATAGAAGCGAATGGTCAATGGGCAATGGTCAATGAGGCATACGCTAAAAAATTTGGTACTACAAAAAAACCGGTATATTTCGATTCGTCAGTTTCCGGTTCATCAAGGGAAAATCTTCCTCCCGGCAATAATGGGCTGGGCTTAAAACTTTTGGGTCTTTCCGGGGATGAAATATTGCCAGTTGATGCCTATGAACAATGCAAACAGGCGGCTTTGCAACAGGTGCGCGGAACCGTGCAGGCCGATATTTTAAAAGAAGACCAGGCGCAGAATACCTGCATCTTCTCTACCGAGTTTGCGCTTAAACTCATGGGTGATGTACAGGAATACTTTATTCAAAATAAGGTCCGCAATTTTTATAGTGTATCGATCAGCGGTTATCATATTGCAGAAGCCGGTGCGAATCCTATCACCCAACTGGCGTTTACGCTGGCGAATGGATTTACCTATGTGGAATATTACCTCAGCCGTGGAATGAACATCGATGATTTCGCTCCCAATCTTTCCTTTTTCTTCAGTAATGGAATGGATCCTGAATACAGCGTGATCGGCAGGGTGGCAAGAAGGATCTGGGCCAAGGCGATGAAATATAAATACAACGCGAATAAAAGAAGCCAGATGCTGAAATATCATATTCAGACCTCCGGCAGAAGTTTACACGCCCAGGAAATTGATTTCAATGATATCAGGACAACGTTGCAGGCATTATATGCGATCTATGATAATTGCAATTCACTTCACACCAATGCCTACGATGAAGCGATCACTACGCCTACGGAAGAAAGTGTAAGGCGCGCCATGGCCATCCAGTTGATCATTAACCGTGAATTGGGTACTGCCAAAACAGAAAACTTTATCCAGGGATCTTTTGCGATAGAAGAATTAACCAACCTTGTGGAAGAAGCAGTACTTGCTGAATTTGACCGGCTCACGGAAAGAGGCGGTGTATTGGGTGCCATGGAACGTATGTACCAGCGGAATAAGATACAGGAAGAAAGCCTCTACTATGAACACCAGAAACATACAGGTGAATTACCCTTGATCGGAGTAAATACATTTTTGAATAAAAAAGGAAGTCCTACTGTTATCCCCGGCGAAGTGATCCGCAGTACTATGGAAGAAAAAGAACAACAGATCCATAACCTGCATTCCTTTTGGGCAAGAAATGAAAACAGGTCAGTTGAAATGCTCAACAGGTTACGATCCGTTGCTATCAATAACGGCAACCTTTTTGCTGAATTAATGGAAACCGTTAAATACTGTTCGCTGGGCCAGATCACGCATGCTTTATATGAAGTAGGCGGACAATACCGCAGGAATATGTAAGTTGCGGTATCAATTACCCGCATGAGGAAATTTATTATTATCGTTATTGGCTGTTTCCTGGCATGGAGCTGTTCTCCTTACGCGAAGACCAATCGCAGCTATAAAAAACAGGCCAAAGAATTTGCAAAAATTTTAAAGGAATACCCGGTAAAAGATTCTGCCGGTCTGCTTTATGCAGATTCATGGGTAGGTACTACTAACTTTACTATGCGCCGGCCCAATTTCGTGGTCATTCATCATACCGCGCAGAATAGCTGCGAACAAACCTTACGCACTTTTACACTTCCCCGTACTGCTGTCAGCGCACATTATGTTATCTGTCGTGACGGTACGGTGCATCACATGCTTAATGATCTTTTACGTGCGCATCATGCAGGTGTAAGTAAATGGGGTAATACGATCGATCTCAACAGCAGCAGTATCGGTATCGAAATCGATAACAACGGGTTCGAACCTTTTACAACCGAACAGATCAATAGCTTACTGCAATTGCTCGGCCGTTTAAAAAGAGCGTACACCATTCCTACTGCTAATTTTATGGGTCATGCAGATGTAGCGCCCGGAAGAAAAGTAGACCCGAGCCGTCTTTTTCCCTGGAAGCAATTAGCGGATTCAGGATATGGTCTGTGGTATGATACAACGCATACAACAGTGCCGGTTGGATTCAATGCGCTGCAGGCTTTACGTATTGTTGGATATAATATAAAAGATAGTTTTGCAGCTATCCAATCATTCAAACTTCATTTTGATCAGGCCGATTCATCCAGATTCATTACAGAACCAGAAAGAAAAATACTGGCTGATCTTGTTAATAAATATCTCTAGGTAACATCTCACAGGCTGTTATTTTAATAGCAAACGACTGATAATTGCGCCTTATGTATTAATTTCACAATGCATGAATCAAGCTGCCACCCGGCAGTCTTCTGCCTAACGACCAGCCGCCATAGATTTAAATAAATTGAATGACAGAAGAACAACAAAGACTGGCCGTCAATACAGGAAAGCCTGTACCATTAGTACAATGGGGGCCTTATCTTAGTGAACGGCAATGGGGCACTGTCCGCGAAGATTATAGTGCGCATGGTGATGTATGGCATTATTTTCCTTTCGACCATGCACATAGCAGGGTCTATCTCTGGGGCGAAGATGGATTAGGCGGTATCTCCGATTATTTTGGGAATCTTTGTTTCAGCATGGCATTGTGGAATGGTAACGATGCGATCCTGAAGGAACGTCTTTTCGGATTAAGCAATCCGCAGGGCAATCATGGAGAAGATGTAAAAGAACTTTACTATTATCTCGATAATATTCCTACGCATTACTACATGGAATATTTGTACAAATATCCGCAGCAGGCATTTCCCTATGATCAATTGCGCCAGGAAAATAAAAACAGGAACCGCAACGATCCGGAATATGAAATTCTTGATACAGGCGTATTTGATAACAATCAATACTTTGATGTAAAACTTACCTATGCCAAGCAGAGCGATACAGATATTTTTATCAGGATCGATATTACCAATCGCTATAACAAAGCGGCGGAAATAACGGTATTACCTACGCTATGGTTTTATAACCGCTGGCAGTATGATGAATTCAAAAAGAAACCATCGATTACCCAAATCAATACGACATCAGTCAGGGCAGAACATAAAAGACTGGGAGAATACTATTTCTATTTCCAGTCCCCTGATAAATGTCTTTTTACCGAGAATGAAACGAATACAGAAAAAATAAAAGGGATTCCTAATGAATCCATTTTTGTGAAAGATGCTTTTCATGATGCGATCATCGAAGGCAAAAACATAGCAGAACTTTCCAAAAGGGGAACGGGAACCAAATTTTCACCGGTCTATAAAATGAAAATAGGCGGCGGTGCTACCAAAACGATTTATTGCCGCCTGAGTGATGAAAACACGAGTACCCCATTCGCCTCAGGCTTCAGGGATATTTTTGATATCCGTAAACAGGAAGCCGATGATTTTTATGCGGCTATCATGCCGGCTGAAGCCGATCCTGCCAGGGCATTGATCCACCGCCGTGCGCTGGCCGGCGTATTATGGAGCAAGCAATATTATCATTTCGATATAGAAAGATGGCTCAACCAGGATGATGGCATTACACCAGTCAGCATCAGTAAAATGAATGGACGCAATAGTGACTGGACACATTTAAAAAACCAGGACATCATCATGATGCCTGATAAATGGGAATATCCCTGGTATGCAGCCTGGGACCTGGCATTTCAATGTATCCCGATGGCGATCGTGGATGCCACATTCGCCAAACACCAGTTATTGCTGATGATGCGCGAGTGGTACATGAAACCAGACGGACAGTTACCTTCCTATGAATGGAATTTCAGCGATGTAAACCCGCCCGTGCAGGCATGGGCCGCCATGCAGGTATATTATATCGAAAAAAAGCAGAAGGGTAGTGGCGATGTGGTCTTTCTGAAAAAAGTATTTCAAAAATTACTGATCAATTTTACCTGGTGGATCAACCGGAAAGATCTACGCGGCAATAACATCTTTGAAGGAGGATTTCTCGGTCTTGATAACATCGGTGTATTCAATCGCAGTTTTCATTTTCCAGGTGAAATGCAACTGGAGCAGGCCGATGGCACCAGCTGGATGGGAACCTACGCATTGGATATGATGGACATGGCGATAGAAATTGCCATGCACGACAGGTCCTTTGAAGATACCGCGACTAAATTTTTCGAACATTTTGTATTGATCGCCGAAGCATTGAACGAACATCGTCTTTGGAATGAAGATGATCGTTTTTTCTATGATGTATTATGCGTAAGCGATGCGGATATCATTCCGTTGCGCATACAATCCATCGTGGGCATCACTTCTTTATTTGCTGTATCTACCATGAGTAAAAAAGTGATGGACAACCTGAAGGATTTTAAAAAACGCATTACCTGGTTCGAAAACTACCGGAAAAAGAATAATAAATTCTGGCCGAATGAAGAAAGAAGTGATGATGGTGAATTACTATTATCACTCGTGCCAAAGGACCGTTTGATCGATCTGCTGAAACGGCTACTGGATGAAGCTGAATTTTTATCGCCGGGTGGTATCAGGGCTTTGTCGAAATATCATGAAAAAAATCCTTACTCGGTCGTCGTGGAAGGAAATACCTATAGCATACAATACGATCCGGGTGATTCTACTTCCGATATGTTTGGTGGTAACTCAAACTGGCGCGGTCCTGTATGGATGCCGGTGAATTTTCTCGTCATTCAATCATTGCGCAAGTATGGAGAATTTTATGGCGATAGTTTGCAGGTAGAATATCCCGGTGGTTCGGGACATATGATGAACCTGAAACAAGTAGCCGATTTCCTGGCACAACGGGTGATCAGTTTATTTGAAAGAGATAAGGAAGGTAACCGCCGTTCGTATGGTGAGTATAACTGGTTTTATAAACAGCCCGGGAATGAAGATCTTCTTTTATTCTATGAATACTTCCATGGTGATAGCGGTAAAGGCTTAGGCGCCAGTCACCAGACAGGATGGACCGCACTCGTAGCAGAAATGCTTACCTGGAAATTATCCTGCGATACTACTATGGAAACTAAAAAAAAGGAAGATGAAAAGATCGGAATATGATCTTCTTTAATTGATAAAGCAATCATGGTGTAACACTTATTTTCATGCAACGGTAACCGTCGAAATCCTGTCAACCCCTTACTTCGTGTTTGGTTTATAGCTATCTTTAAAAACGATGACCAGGATAACACTGCTTTTTATTTCCCTCCTGACTACTTCCATACTTCATGGCCAATCTTCGTATGCAGATACCTCGGAAACAGCCAGGGTAACGGCCCCTGTAAAATTTATGTATGATTCAGAAAGAGGAGACGAATCGGGCATCTACAACGGTATTCTTTATTATTCCTATTCTTCCCTGATCGAAGGTGTTCCTTTTTATAGAACCGGTGAATGGCATAAAGGAACTGTTTTGTTTGATGAGATCTGGTACAAAGATATTTTTATGCGCTACGAACTCGTCAGCGATCAGTTGATCGTAGCAAAAGATACCAGCACTGGTATTTACATCTCCCTTTATAGTCCCCGCGTCAAAGAGTTTTCGTATTCAGGTATGCAGTTTCTTCGCCTCAATAAAAAAGACGCCAGCCCTGCACCGGAAACCGGTTTTTATCATATACTGGTCAGTGGAAAATTGACTGCCCTGCGTCGTTCAGTAAAAGTAATTGAAGAAAAACTGGAAGCGAATAAAGTTGATCGCTGGTTTGAAGAGAAAACAAAATATTACATGCTGAAAGATGGCATTTATCATCATGTAAACAACAAAAAAGACATTTTATCGGTTTGTAAGGATCATAAAAAAGAAGTCCAGCAATTTTTATCTAAAAAGAAATTGAAATACCGGCAGAATCCGGAAACCATGATTGTTCTTGTTGCAGGATTTTATAACCAGTTGTGACAATTGCTATATGAAAAATATTTTGTTATTGCTGCCATTTTGTTTGCTATTGGTATGTAGCAACGTCTTTGCCCAGGACGGCGGCGATACAAAAATTGATGATACGTTCAATAACGTAAAACTGTCAGAATTTTTTTCGCGCCTGGAAACAAAATCCGGCTACCGGTTTTATTATGATGCGGTGCAGCTCGATTCATTCACCCTGCAATTGACTGTAAAAGATAAAACGCTTCCTGAAGTTCTGCAGGAAGCCTTCAAAGCCACTGATATCAAATTCTCCATCGATAACAGCGGCAAAGTCATTTATGTTACCCGTAAGCTATCCATCACAATGGATCTGCCCAAAGGATTTTTCAGATCGAAAAATGACCCCCTAACCCACGCTGCTGATAGCAGTGGTGCGGTTGCTGATTATGATATTGAAGCCAAAAAAGCATCTCGTGTCAATACCGATAAAGTAGTCGAGATCGGAACACGGGCAGACCAGAAAGCAGGTCTTATTCCCCTGACCGGGTATGTGAAAAATTCCAAGACCGGTGAGCCGATTACCCGCGCCACAGTTTCTATCGATAGCATGTATGGTGCTACCACAGATATGGATGGCTGGTATGTAATCAATATTTCACCGGGTGCGCATCTGTTTACCGTAAGTAATATCGGTATGAAGGATAGCCGCATTCAATTAAAAATATATACCCGTGGAAAACTGGATGTAGACATGGACGAAGAGGTAAGAACTTTGAAAGAAGTGGTCATCTCCAGTGGCAGAACGATTAATGTGCGGACTGTTCAAATGGGAATGCAACGATTGACGATCGAAAACCTGCGGAAAATTCCTACTGTTTTTGGTGATGGGGATGTATTACGCGCTATCACAACCTTGCCGGGTGTAAAGACAGTCGGTGAAGCGAGCACCGGTTTTAATGTAAGAGGCGGATCGGCTGATCAGAACCTGATCCTATTCAATGATGCTACTATATTCAACCCTTCGCATTTCTTTGGCTTGTTTTCTGCCTTCAACCCCGAAGTAATAAAGGATATTGAATTGTATAAAAGCAGTGTGCCGGCAAGATACGGTGGCCGTTTGTCTTCTGTACTCGATATCAGCGGAAGAGAAGGCAATAAAAAAACAATTACCGGTTCTGCCGGTATTGGCATCGTTACCAGCCGGTTTAATATTGAAGGCCCGTTGGGAGATAATAAAACATCTTTCATTTTGGGTGGCCGTACTACCTATGCCAACTGGTTATTGAAATTATTACCCAATGAATACAGGGATAGCCGTGCCTCTTTCCAGGATATTAATTTATTGCTCGATCACCGCATAGACAGTAATAACCATCTTTACTTTACCGGGTATTTCAGTAATGACCGGTTCTCACTGGAAAGTGATACGGTGTATGGATATACCAATGGTAATATCAGTATGCGCTGGAAACATACTTTCAATAAGAAATTGAATAGTAATATTATTGCCGGGTATGATCAGTATAAATACAATGTCAGCAGCGATAAGAATAAGATCAATGCCTTTAAATTAGGATTTGATATCAGCCAGCTTCATTTTAAAACAGACTTCGAATATTTCTTAAATACAAAACACTCCTTTGATTTTGGTGTCAGTACGCTCCGTTATAAACTAAATCCCGGTTACTATAACCCGGTAGGCGCCGAATCCGAGGTCATTCCTGATAAAGTACCTGCCGAGCAGGCGCTTGAAAGTGGTGCTTATATCACCCATCGTTTTAATCCCGATTCCAAATTATCTATCAGCACCGGCCTGCGATATTCTTTATACAATTATCTGGGACCGCAACAGGTACGTTCGTATATCCCCGGTCAACCATTTACAACCACTACGCTGACAGGAACGACAGACTATGGCAAGGGAAAATTCATTAAAACCTATGGAGGGCCCGAATACAGGGTTTCGGTACGATATGCGTTTTCAAATATGATCTCGCTGAAAGCAGCTTTTAACTCATTGCGGCAGTACATTCATCTATTGTCGAACACAACGATCATAGCGCCAACAGATATCTGGAAGCTCAGCGATCCGAATATCAAACCGCAAAGAGGGCAACAGGTTTCTTTTGGTGTCTACAGCAACCTGAAATCGAATACCATTGAAACATCGGTGGAAGTATACTACAAAAAAATACAGGACTATCTCGATTATAAACCTGGCGCTACTCTTATCTTAAATCATACGGTGGAGACAGAAGTGATCAGCACACGAGGTAAGGCCTACGGGGTAGAAGTATTGATTAAAAAATCAGTAGGCAAACTGAATGGCTGGATCAGTTATACCTGGTCGAGGATTTTGCTGCGGGCGTATGACAGCACACAGGGCACATTAGTGAACAATGGACATTACTACCCGGCTAATTATGATAAGCCACACGATGTTACCCTGACCGGTAATTTCAAGATCAATCACCGTTTCAGTGTTTCATTGAATTCTACGTATAGTACCGGTCGCCCTATTACGCTTCCTATCGGCAGGTATTATTATGCCGGATCGCAGCGTGTTTTATATTCGGACAGGAATGCATATCGTATTCCCGATTATTTCCGTACTGATTTCTCGATGAACATCGACGGTAATCATAAAGTGCATCAGAAAACACATAATTCATGGACCATTGGAGTGTATAATGTATTGGGAAGGAAAAATCCTTATTCCGTTTACTTTGTTTCGGAAAATGGACTGGTAAAAGGATATAAATTCTCCATTTTCGGAAGTGCGATCCCCTTTGTGAACTTTAATATTAATTTTTAATATGAAAGGTATTTATATATTATTAATGGCTATCCTGGTTACCGGTATGGGTTGCCGCGAATCGTACGATCCTAAAGTGAAGGATCTCGAGCAATCTTTCCTGGTGGTGGAAGCTAATCTCAACCCGGGACCTGATGCCGCAACGATCCGGTTATCAAGAACCAGTAAATTGTCAGAGGGCAATTCCGTTAAACCACAAAATGGCGCTCTTGTAACTGTAGAGGGAAGGGACAACAGTACAAGAACAATGGCTGATATTGGCAGCGGTAAATACTTTTCTTCCAATCTTAATTTGATACCTGGTAATGAATACAGGCTTCATATTATCGTGGGTGGCAGTGAATATATATCGGAATATGTAAAAGCAAAAATAACCCCGCCGATCGATAGCATTGGATTGGATAGAGTGGATGTAGGAGCAAGGATCTATGTCAATACAAGTGACCCTACCAACTCAACCAGGTATTACCGGTGGGAATTTGGAGAGACCTGGCAGATCCGTTCCTATTTTTATTCAACGATCATACTCGACAATGGACATTTTCGTCCGCGTGTTTTCCCGGCAGAAGATGTATCCAACTGCTGGAAATACGATTCTTCTTCGACGATCCTCCTGGGCAATTCTTCCAAACTGCAAAATGATATAATATATAAAGCGCCGCTGCTGGATATCTATTCAGGCAGCGATAAACTTTCAGTTCGTTACAGCATGTTATTACGCCAATACGCACTGGACCAGGGAGCTTATAATTTTTATGAGCTGATGAAGAAGAATACAGAAGAGATCGGTTCGCTTTTCAATCCGCAGCCATCAGAGGTCCGGGGTAATCTTACCTGTGTAACGAACCCTTCTGAATATGTGCTTGGGTATGTAACAGCTTCTACTATTCAGTCCAAAAGAGTATTCTTTGATAATGTAGTATGGGATTTCAGGATGAGTTGTGAGGCAAAGACACTTCCTAATACACAGAAGACATTGGAAGACTATTTTATATCCGGGGCATTATTGGGTATCGACACACTCATTATACCACCTGTTGTTTCCGGGTCAACCCCTGATTGTGTGGATTGCCGGGTAAGACAGGGAACTACAGCAAAACCTTCCTACTGGTAATATTTAAGACAATATAATTATGTACAGGTACTTTAGCCGGTTTATTGTTTTTTCTATACTAATTGTCGTGCAGATATCGTATAGCCGTATACAGGCGCAGGGAATAACTACATCATCGTTCACCAACTCATTCGCTCAATACACTGCCAAAGCTATCCAGGAAAAATTATTCCTTCATACGGATAAAGATTTTTACCTCGCCGGTGAAATTTGCTGGTTCCGGATTTATTATGTCGATGGGTCTACTCATAAACCGGCAGGAGTGAGTAAACTGGCGTATACGGAAATCATTAACGAAAAGGGGCAATCTGTATTACAGGGGAAAATATCACTGGCTCCGGGCGAAAGTAACGGTTCTTTTTATCTTCCTGCTACTTTAAATACCGGTCATTATACGTTGCGGGCATATACCAACTGGATGAGAAATTTCGGTGAAGGAAATTTTTTCGAGAAAAAGATTACTATACTGAATACGGTAAAAACACCTGAACCATTACCGGCAACAGATTCAACTCCTGTTATCACAACTGCTTTTTTCCCGGAAGGTGGCAACCTGGTCAGCGGCATTCAAAGCAAGGTGGGAGTGATCGTTAAAAACAAGGGCAGAAGCCAGGGTTCTTATAAAGGATACATTATTGATAAAAATAATGACACCGTAACCAGTTTCACTCCTTTAAAATATGGTATCGGAAGTTTTTATTTCAAACCGGAAGCTGGCAATACCTATAAGGCAATTATCGTCATTAATGATAGTTTGCCGGTTGTGCAATCACTCCCTGCTATTTATGAAAATGGGTATGTAATAAGATTGACCGACAATAATGATAAGGTAATAGTGACCATTTACCGGAAAAGAATGCCGGGTGAAGGAGCCCAGGCTTACCTGATGCTCGTTGTACATACAAGGCAGGTATTGGATATGGCAGAAACAGTAACGGTCAATGACAATGATAGTACGGTAATAGCAGTCGATAAAAAGAAATTGGGAAAAGGAACAACCCAGTTTACTCTCTTTGCAGATAATGGTTCACCCCTTTGTGAGCGGATTTTTTATATAAAACCAACACAGGATATTTTATTACAGGTAACTGGTAATAAAAATGTAGTTGAACAACGAAATAAAATCGACTTATCGATAACCGCTCAATATAATCCTGGCATAAAACAGCAACCACTCGATCTGTCTGCTTCCGTATTTTATCTCGATGCATTACAGGATGTGGATCCTTCCAATATCGCAGACTATATGTGGCTGACTTCAGATCTTTCAGGACATATCGAATCGCCGGACTATTATTTTTCAAACGATCCTTCTGTGGCCGAAGCTACGGACAACCTGATGCTGACACATGGCTGGAGAAGATTTAAATGGAACGATGTACTGAAAGGTGACAACTCATTTGTTAACTACCAGCCCGAGATCAACGGGCAGGTAGTTACAGGTATTGTCAGGAATAAAAATACGGGCAAACCTGCCGCTAGTGTCTATGCATATTTGTCTATACCCGGTCACCCGTTTGGATTTTACGTATCTGAAAGCAATGAACAGGGGCTTGTGAGGTTTGAAGTGAAAAATTATTATGGCAATAGCCAGGTGATACCACAGATCGAATCAAAAGGTGATTCTTTATCGCTGGAAATCATCAAACCTTTTGCAGACGGGCTTTATATTCCCGGGGAAGATAAAAAGGATCTGATCGTAAAAAGAAATATTGGTATGCAGGCACTGAATATTTATCTCGCCGATAGCCTGCGCAACTTTGAGCCTCCTCTTATTACAGATACATTGCCTTTTTTTGGCAGGGGAGAAGCTGTCTATAAACTCGATGATTACCGGCGTTTCCCGACAATGGAAGAGGTGCTGCGTGAATATGTGAGTGAGGTAGGGGTAGGCGCAAGAGGAGGACATCTTATCTTCAAAATATTCAATCCTGCTGCACATGATTTTTATGATGCCAGTTCATTGGTATTATTGGATGGAGTTCCGTTAAGAGATATCAATAAAATATTTCAATATAATCCATTGAATGTACAGAAGCTCGAAGTGATCCGCAGCCGGTATGTATTAGGCTCTATCACCTTTAATGGTATTGCCAGTTTTACTACTTACGATGGCACATTCGATGGGTTTGAACTGGATCCTTCGCTTGTTTCTATTGATTACGCCGGACTGCAATTGCGCCGTGAATTCTATTCACCTGTATATGAAACACAGGCGCAGATTCAAAGTAAAATACCGGATTTCAGAAACACCTTATTGTGGACGCCGCATATTACTACTTCAACTGAAGGAAAAAGCACACTTCAGTTTTATGCTTCTGATATTCCAGGGAAATATATGGTTATTATCCAGGGTATGAGTGCCAACGGAGATTTTGTTTCTGCGACACAGTCTTTCGAAGTCAAATAAGCTCTATGTGAAATCTATGTTCCTATGTGCCTATGTGGTAAAAAAGCTGATTGGCGTAATCTCACCACATAGGCACATAGATTTCACATAGATTAATGCACTATTGCTTTTTCATGAATACCTTCCCTGATCTCTTCCAGCATTTTTTTATTAAACGCTTCAAGATCTTCAGGACTTCTGCTGGTCACTAACCCCTTATCCACTACTACTTCTTTATCTTCCCAGGTAGCGCCTGCATTTTTCAGATCTGTTTTTACAGAATGAAAAGAAGTCATCCGCCGGCCTTTCAATAATTCCGTTTCGATCAATAATTGAGGACCATGACAAATAGCGGCCACCGGTTTTCCTTCTGCCAGGAATGTTTTGGCAAAACTTACCGCATCTTCATTCCTGCGAAGCTGGTCGGGGTTCAGTACACCACCGGGAAGCATCAATGCATCATAATCATCGGGGTCTGCTTTATCGATCGGCACATCTACTTTTAGTTCAATGCTCCAGTGATCATGATTCCAGCCTTTCACTTTGTTTTTCTGTGGCGATACAATATGTACCGTTGCACCTGCTTCTTCCAGTGCCTTTTTGGGGCTTGTTAATTCAGATTCTTCAAAACCATTCTCGGTAAGGATGGCTACTTTTTTCCCATCTAATCTATTTTTCATAATTCATTTTTTTCAGGTTAACAATCATGTTCCGGTTACAGGGTCACAAGGATTGTGCCTTGCCGGGAAAATGTGGAAAAGGATCAAACTGCGTAATTTAATTCCCATAATTCAGTAGCATCACTTGCGGGAAACTGTTCCTTACTACTTATAAAAATGCTAATTTCAAGTCTTAAAATAGTAGTATGGAATTTGGTCGTGTGAATAAAGAAGAATTAACCGGTATTGATTTTTCACTACCCGCCGAACCGGCTTACAATAAAAAAATATTGAAAGGTAAAGCGTTAAAATCGCCTAAAGTCTATGTAGGATGCGCGAAATGGGGTCGTACGGAATGGGTTGGGAAAATTTATCCACCGAAGACAAAAGAAAAAGATTTTTTACAGCATTATGTCGATCATTACAATTGTATCGAGTTAAATGCTACACATTATAAAGTATATGGAGAAAATGGTATACGCAAATGGGCGGAAAAAGCCAAAGGAAAGGATTTCCTTTTTTGTCCCAAAATGTACAAGGGCGTAACGCATTTCGGAAGCCTGAAAGGAAAGGATTTTATTTCCAATGAATTTTTACGCGGTGTTACAGCATTTGAAAAGCACCTGGGGCCCATCTTTGTGCAGGTAAGCGATAGTTTTTCACCAAAGAGAAAAGATGAATTGTTTACTTACCTCGCCTCATTACCCACCGATCTCCAGTTTTTCTTAGAAGTACGTCATCCCGATTGGTTTGCCAAAAAGGATATTGAAAAGGAAATGTTTGAAAAACTGACCGAACTGAATATGGGCGCGGTAATAACGGATACAGCCGGTCGGAGGGATTGTGCGCATATGCACCTGACAGTTCCGAAAACATTTATCCGGTATGTAGGAAATAGTCTGGACCCGACCGATTTTCCCCGCATTGATGCCTGGGTAAACCGGATGAAATACTGGCTGGATCATGGAATGAAAGAACTATTTTTCTTTATGCATATGCATGATGAAGCGACTTCCCCGGAATTGACAGTATATCTCGTCGATAAAATGAATGAAGTCTGCGGCCTGAATCTTATCAAACCAAAATTTCTGGATAAAAGCTTACTCCCCAAATCAACTCAAAAAAAGCTATTCGAATAAACTCTGTGGCCCTCTGTGTCTCCTCTGCGGCTCTCTGTGTATAACTCCTGAAGTAAGATTTCTGATTAAAGCCTTATTTAGAACCTTTCTTACAAGAATTATACACAGAGAGCCGCAGAGGAGACACAGAGGGCCACGGAGAGCTAATGTATTTCGAAGAGTTCCTCCCATCTTGTAGTGTAGCGCTGGCTTCGTAACTCCTGTCTCATCTTCCAATCCCGCGTAGTGCCGGAGGCTGCAAACTTCAATACATCATCCCGCTGACTGAAATTGATATTGTCGATCATATCCATCAATTTCTTTTCTGAATTTTTCATTTCCGTATTGAACAGGTTTCCCTGGATAGACATATCGGGTACAATCCCGCTCAACATCACCCCCGCTTTTTTATATAGCTTATTCTTTTCAAATAGTTCATCCACCAGCGCCACGGCCGGTTTGATCAGTTCATTGGTAAAAGAGGTCGCCTGTGGTAAAGTCGTATAACTGCTATGCGTGGCACCGCGGTTGAAACTGGCGTTATGATCCTGTTCCTTCGAAACAATAAATATACTGATCGTACTTGCTGCGCCACGTTGGCGACGTAACTTTTCTGCCGCCCTCGACGTGTAGGTCGCTACCGCTTCTTTGATATCATTGATATTACCAACAGGGCTGCCAAACATACGCGTAGTCATGATCATTTTTTTATTCACGAGTTCTTCTTCCATTTCCCGGGAAGCAATGCCTTTGAGTTCGCGTATCAACCGGGCGCCGACTACTCCTCCTAAATGTTTGGAGGCAAATTCTTCACTTACATTTCTCAATTGCAGGGCGTCATAAATACCCCACAGGTTTTTTAATTTTTCAGCATACTGCCATCCGATACCCCAGATATCGCCGGCAGGTGTTTGTTGAAGTGCATTAATAATGCGGTCTTCTGTATCCAGTACTGTTACACAGCCCGTAACTTTTTTATCTTTTTTTGAAAACCGGTTGGCAAGTTTGGCCAGCACCTTACTGGGCGCTACGCCAACGGAAACTTTAATACCTGTCCATTGTTCTACAGTCTCACGTATTTCACGGGCAACCGCCCGCAGATCAGTACCAGGAAAAATGCTGAGATCGACGAACGCTTCATCAACGGAATAGACTTCTACATTTTTCTTACCCAGCATCACGCGCAGTGTTTCCATCACGCGCCAGCTCAGATCACCATATAAATTATAATTGGAAGAGAATACTGCTATTCCATGTTTTTCGATCAGGGGTTTGGCCTGGAAATAAGGACCGGCCATAGGTATGCCGATTTT
Source organism: uncultured Bacteroidota bacterium (assembly GCA_946479615.1). The sequence continues at coordinate 24,312 of CAMLGR010000015.1, forward strand.
TTTGGCTTCATCGCTGCGGGAAACGATACAGCCATCATTATTACTTAATACAACAACAGGTTTGTGATCGAGATGGGGCTTGAATAACCGTTCGCAGGAACAATAAAAATTATTGCAATCAACAATCGCATACCATTTGGCGGCTTCCACCGGCGGAGACGGTGCATCGATAGTATGGATATCAGCAGCGATCATGTATAAATTTTGTAATGGTGGCAAGCGCAGTCTCCGGTTGCCGTATCAGTTCGGTTTGTGATAAGTGAAGTGTTTTGATCCCCATTGCTTCCATCATGTTTTGCCGTTCTGTGTTTACAATAACTTCTTCTTTATCATTACTTATTTCGATGGCGAGTTTTAATTCGCAACAAAAGAAATCCAGGGTATAAATACTGACAGGATATTTTCTTTTGAATTTACAGCCGCCAGGTTTTGTTTTCAGGTAGTCCGCGACTATTGTTTCTGCAGTCATGGTATTGTATGATTTTATTCTTCGTTCAGATAATACAGGACTACTCATATAAAACAATTCCGGTTCCATCACTTCCTGGTTAATAAATCATTAAAAATGTTTAGCTTGTATTAACAGGGATGAATAACATAGGTGACAACTCCCCATACGGTGAAATCGCTGAACTCGGCCAGGTTAATGGAGCGGTAGCGATTATTTTCCGGTATCAGAAAAGCGGAGGAAAAATTTTTGTGAAACCGGCGCACGAGCAATTCGCCATTCAATACGGCTACAATAATTTTTCCTTCGGCCATTTTCAGGGAACGATCGACGATCAATACATCATTATCAAAGATCCCGGCCTCGCGCATGGCATCTCCTTTCATGCGAAAAAAATAAGTAGCGGGTTTGTTGCGGATCAATTCTTCGTTCAGATCAATCCCCCGTTCCATAAAATCATCGGCGGCGGCGCCAAAGCCTGTGGCATTGGCGGTCTTTACCTGTTGTTGTGTAAACTGTTTGAAGCCTTTATAGGCCGCGCCATAAAATTCTTCTCCTTCCATAACTGTAAATTTTCTTTTTATAAAAATGCGGGGAAGGCGAAAAGACGGAAAGAGAATGCTTATTGATGTGTAGCGCTTACCACCTCCTGGCCTTCCTCGCGTTGCAAATATTTTATAGGATGCTGATTTTTAATACCTGTTTTCATATCTAAAAACCAGTCAAAAAAATTTTCTTAAAGATGCTGAAAAAAATTGGAATAACTAAATATTTTAGTAAATTTATGCTAAATAAATGGGTAATATTTTTAAAAGGAGGGAATATGAAAACGATAGTGAATACGATACCAGGTTACAGGGTATTTGAATACCTGCTTGTATTGAATCCGCATGAAGAATTGCGCAATAAGATCATGCAGGTGAAAAAGGAATTTACCGATACTTACAAGGCATTGTCTTATGGAAAACCGCATATCACCCTGGTAAGTTTTGTGCAATATGAAATGATGGAGGAGCGGCTGGTGAACCGGTTGCGGACCGTGGCGATGGGATTTCCACCTTTCAAAGTGGAGTTGAAGGATTTTGGAAGTTTTCCTTCGCATACCATATATATTAATATCACTTCAAAAGTGCCGGTGCAGAATCTTGTCAAGGGCATCCGGGCAGAAACGCAACGGCTCATGAAATTGAATGAAGAACATAAACCTCATTTCATCATGGAGCCACATCTTACCGTGGCGCGTAAACTGCAGCCCTGGCAATATGAAAAAGGGTGGCTGGAATATAGTCACAAGCATTTTACCGGCCGTTTTATCGCCGATAGTATGTTGTTATTAAAAAGACCAGCCGGCGAATTGAAATATTCTCCTGTACAACGATTCGATTTCCAGAATTTACCGGTAAGTACAAAGCAGGGAGAGCTATTTGCCTGAGTACCGGGTCAGGCCGGATGGTGGAGCAGAAAGATCTTGAAGAGGGTAGCGCGACTACCTGCATATCCTTCTCCCTGCTTATTTTTTCCTGGTGAAAAACCATTAGCTATTAAACCAGATTCTTGTCGATTCACGTGAGTTATTCAGGGTCGTGAGCACCGCCTCACGACCCTGCTCTCACGATTGCAACCGGCACACAACTTTTAACGTACCAAGTCATGCCAGATAAACTCCAGCAGGATCATTATAAAGTGGCTGTTAATAAAACCGAAGAAGACAAACAATATCTCCAGGGACGCGGCGCACAGTACAATACCAAAAACAGGTTTTTGAAAGATGAAAAAACAAGAGAACATATAGAAGGCATCGATGACTGGACCGAAGAAAATATCCGTACTCAATACATCGAACAGGAATCCAAAACGATCGTCAATAAAGTAGAAAGCCCGGATGTAGGAATGGGGTATAGTATGAACCCTTACGCCGGTTGCGAACATGGATGTATTTATTGTTATGCGCGCAATGTGCATGAATACTGGGGGTATAGTGCAGGTCTTGATTTTGAACAAAAGATCATCATCAAAAAAAATGCACCGCAACTGCTTCGCAAATTCCTGATGAATCCCAAATGGCAATGTGCGCCGATCATGCTGAGCGGGAATACCGATTGTTATCAACCGGCAGAACAAACCTACCGGCTCACCCGCGGCTTGCTGGAAGTGTGCAATGAATTTAACCAGCCTGTAGGTATCCTTACTAAAAACTCCTGGATACTAAAAGATAAAGATGTATTGCAGGAAATGGCAAAGAAAAGATTGGTTTCTGCGATGGTCTCCATTACTTCTTTTAATGAAGACCTGCGCCGGGTGATGGAACCCCGCACCACCACTGCCAAACAAAAACTGAAAGTCATTGAAGAATTGAGCAATGCCGGTGTGCGGATGGGAATCATGATGGGGCCTATGATCCCCGGTCTTAACGAACATGAAATGCAACGCATCATGAAAGCAGCGAGGGATAGTGGCGCCACTTTTACGGCCTATACATTTATCAGGTTGAATGGCGCGATCAAATTCCTGTTTCATGATTGGTTATATAAAAATTTCCCTGACCGGGCCGATAAGGTCTGGCACCTGGTAGAGCAATCGCATGATGGAAAAGTGAATGATACCCGCTGGGGCGTGCGGATGCGTGGCGAAGGAAACATTGCGCAAATGGTGGCCCAGCAATATAAAAAATATGGTAAGCTCTATGGCATGAATGCAGAAGAATGGAGCCTTGATACCAGTATTTTCAGAAGACCGGGCGAACAGGGAAGATTGTTTTAGTGCGATAAAAAAGGAGTGTGAATGAGTGACCGTATTCTTGAGAAATTGTCCATACTGGCCGATGCAGCAAAATATGATGTCAGCTGCGCCAGTAGCGGCAGTAACCGTAAAAATGAAAACAAAGGGTTGGGTAATGCCAGCATGGGTATTTGTCATGCCTATACGGAAGATGGCCGTTGTGTTTCATTACTGAAAATATTACTGACCAATCATTGCATCTATGATTGCGCCTATTGCGTCAGCCGTCGCAGCAACGATGTAAAAAGAGCTGCTTTTACGGTGCAGGAAGTCGTTGATCTGACGATCAATTTTTACCGCCGTAATTATATTGAAGGATTATTTCTTAGTTCAGGCATTTTCTCCAATGCCGATTTTACAATGGAACGATTGGTGCTCATCGCCAAAAAACTCCGCACAGAACATAAATTCAATGGATATATTCATTTGAAAACAATTCCGGGTGCCAGCGATGAATTATTGCAACAGGCCGGTTTGTATGCAGACAGGTTGAGCGTTAATATCGAAATGCCTACGAAACAAAGCCTGGCTTTACTTGCGCCCGATAAGAACCGGGATGATATGATCACGCCGATGAAATACCTCAAAGGCGCCATCGAAAAGAACGAGGATGAGAAAAAGATATTTAAAAAAGTACCGCTGTTTGCACCGGCTGGTCAAAGTACGCAAATGGTGATCGGCGCTACTCCCGAAACCGATCTGCAGATCTTATGGATTGCCAGCCAGTTTTATCAAAAGATGAAACTAAAACGGGTTTATTACTCGGGATATGTTCCTGTCAGTACCGATAACCGGTTGCCGGCTGTTGGAACACCCGTGCCTGTTATCAGGGAAAACCGTTTGTACCAGGCCGATTGGCTGATGCGCTATTATGAATTCAAAGCGGAAGAAATTGTTACTCCTTACGAGCCGTTACTGGATATAGATATCGATCCCAAACTTAGCTGGGCGCTGCGGAATATGGACCTGTTCCCGCTTGATATTAATACAGCGGATTATCATTTGATGATAAGGGTGCCGGGGATCGGCATACAATCAGCTAAAAAGATCTTTTATGCCCGCAAATTCAATCGTCTTACCTGGGATCATTTGAAAAAGATCGGGATCGTTATCAATAAGGCCCGCTATTTCATCAGATGCAGTCATGATTCGATAAAGGAATGGCAGCCACAACAGATCAGGCAATTTATACTGGCAGAAGGCAACAGTAAATACAAACCGGATTTTTCACCTCAATTAAAAATGTTCTGATGACTGTTGTAATATATGATGGCAGTTATACAGGATTGTTGACTGCTGTATTCGAGGTGTATGAGTATAAATTCAGGGATGTTTCAATGACCAGCGATGAAACCGCCTACAGCCTTTTTGGTAACCGGCATACTGTATTTGCCGATGCTGTCAAAGCGAAACGGGTATTGGATAAACTGGAACAAAAACTGTCGGGCACTGCCATATCGCAATTTTATAAAACATTTCTTTCTGCCTTGCCTGGTATTGAAAACACCTTGTTGCGGTATGTGCAGTATGTTTTGTCCTCTAAAAAACCAGTGGAGAATGATTATAGTCATCCTGATGTATTGTTATTGCAACAAACCAGCCGCAAAGTGGATCGTGAAAAGCACCGGATGGAGGCATTTGTAAGATTTCAATTGACCAAAGACAAACTTTTTTATTCTCTGATCCAACCTGATTTTAATGTGTTGCCGCTGATCGCCCGGCATTTTAAAGACCGGTATGCGGATCAGCGCTGGCTTATTTACGATACAGTAAGAAAATACGGACTTTATTATGATCTCGGAACAGTGAGCGAAGTGCAGATGGAATTTTCGGCTGATATCAATAATAAAGGACAGATGGCTGTCATTCACGATGAAAAAGAAAATCTTTATCAAAAGTTATGGCAGCAATATTTCAGCAGTGTGAATATAAAAGCCCGGAAAAATATGAAACTGCATATCCAGCATATGCCCAGGCGTTACTGGAAAAATCTCATAGAAAAGAAAATGGATGGCTGATTTTATAAGTGGTTGCACATCGTCAACAATCTTAGTGCCGCTGCTCCCGCCGAGTGAAACCTGACCGGAATAGAACAGGTATTTATCGAAAAGTAATAATAGCTGAGGAAAATATTGTTCAATATTTTTCCTTTATCCCTTTTTGTTTAATGTTTTTACTGGCATCGGTATACACCATAATACAAATGGAATGGTATGAATTATGCTGTATATGCACTGAATTTGTCAAATGGCCAATTTGTTTATTAAGATAACTATCATGGCAATAGGAAAGAAAGCAGCCCCTAAAAAGAAAGCTGTAAAAAAAGGAACGAGATTGAAGAATAAGCTGGGCGTAAAAAACTCCTTGGTAAATAATATCAATGCCCGAAAAAGAAAGGCATTTCAAGGTCAAAGAAAAAATCCAAAATAAAAAGGAAAAACTATGATAAAATGGGAAAAGGCTGGAGCAAAAAGAAATGAATAACATACATCTGTTGGTTCTTGTTGTTGATACCGCCCCCTTTGGGACGGTTTTTTTATGTGTTTAACACCGTAATCGGATGTTTTTTTCTATTGAGAAATTGTTTTTTTCACTTGGATTGCAGCAACTGATCCATCTACATTTATCCTGGCATTATTGATTCAATCACCAAATCTTATTTCTATGTCAGAAAAAGTAAATCAACAAAATGAAGAGGAACGCTTGCGGGCAGAAAACGATTTCATAAAAATGAAACTCATGCTGGAAAGAGAAGCCAGTTTCGGTTCCGGGGGTGAGCTGCCAATACCTCCTGAACTGGAAAACATTTTCCTTAAAAATATAGTGGAATTTGAAAAGCAGTTCGAGACCAGGAAAAAAATTAAAGTATTCGATAAAATGGGTCAGCCTGCACAATTTGTACCATCAAGCGAGATACCCGATGATTCCATCGATGCTGCCTGGAAACAGTTAAAGGAATTTATGAGAAAACATGGAGTAGGATTAACCGCCTGCAGCCCCAAAGTGACCAGCCGGGAACTATACCGGTTTGCCACGGAAGAGCTTTTTAAATATGAGATGGATGATATCAATGTTCAGGGTGTTATAAATGAATTTATCTACGATGAATTTTACCCTGATCCTGTTTATGATAATACACGTCATGCGATACAGGATTGCATGGAAGAGATCTTTGATACAGAGCCTATCGAATTTTTTTATTGCTTTAACAGGGATAACCTTCGATTGAATCAGTACGAATCTCTTTCCATCGAAGAATTCAAGGAAAAGGTAAATGCTTTTAAAAAAGAATACCAGGAATTGAATATCAAGGATATCACAAGTACAAGATGTATGCTGGAAGGCGATAATTGTTTTGTGGAGGGAGAATATATTGTAAAGGCATTATCGGGAATGGGTAAGCAGTTCCTGGCCGGTAACTGGGAGGTGGAATTTGTTTTTAACAAGGACTATACCTGCTGGGATATTGCCGGTGTGAAAATTGAAGGTGTGCAGTTTTAATGGCTATTATTGCAGCGAAATTTCAGCGCAAAAAGAAACCTGGAATTTTTTTTAAAAAAATCCGAACAAAAATTTGGCAACAACAAAAAAATAATCAAATCTTTGCAACGCAAAACAAAAATATGTTACGCAAACAACTACATATCGAATCAGTGAATTGGTGCAGCCCGGAAAAGGGTTTGGCAATTTGCGGAACACGTAAAACAATTGAATAAAGAGAACAACAGATTCAATGAAATACAGGCCCCGCAAGCAATTGCGGGGTTTTTTATTTGAATTATTATGCAAAGAAGGTTACGATAGCATCTAAATAAAAAACAGCAGTGCTGAAGCAAACACAACATACACGATTTAGAACAGCCGGCAGGTTACTGTGTAATGAGCTACTATCATTACGCGACAGCTACCCGTGTGTTGAGTTGATAATAGATGCGGTGTTCCTGAACAAAGTCATTGATTGGATTTATAAACGACCAGGTTATAATCATACATAGCGGTATTGCATACACGCATGTCTGAAAGCCCGGTCATTACGACCGGGCTTTTTTATTGCCCGGCAAACAGAAACTGGTTAATTAAAAAATGAAAGTAAAGAACAGGAAGGTATGTGATGAAATTTTTACTCGTAGTACTCGCGATCCACTTTGCTGCAGAAGTGATCGGCAGGAGAAAAAATACTGCAGGCAATGAAACCGGTACAACAAATGGCAACATTCGTCACCCGGCAGAGCACAACCTGCGTTAAGGAACAGATGCAGAAAGGAGGGAATCAAGTGAATCCCGGGAGATGCACCGGGATCACTTTTCCTGAACATATAGGAGTATTCCGATTGGCCGGATCCTTCATCTGGAATGAAGAGGCTGCAGGTTCGAATCCTGTCTCCTATACTTTAGAAGTTGGCAGTGGTTGGCAATCAATCATCTTCCAGCGGCTGACAGGTAAGAATAATAATTAAAAATGAAATTATGCTGATCCTTGTATTGAAGTAGAACGAGGTTTTGAAGTAAATCAAAAATCTTTTTACTATAAATAAAATTAAAATGGAAAATTTTTACAACCAGAAAATATTAAATACAAATAATGTATTTAATGATGATTTCCTGGATTCAAAAATACTGTACCTATATTGCTTTAACACATTGCCGAGTATAAATTATATTAACCAGGTAAATGGGGAAAAAGCATTCGGAGTATTCAAAGAAAAGTTTGCTGATCTTATCAGTCATATGCACTATACGAAATGGTATAAGAAAGAGGCTAAAAAATACCAGTTCGATAAGACGATCGTCATTTTAAAGAACAGGTTCGTCCTTGAATTCGATGATTCTTATTGTGAAATATTTCATGATTCTGCTGATACTGATTTTTTGAACGAAGTAACATCGGTCATAAGCAGGTTCAGGTCAAGACAACGAAGAGAGCCGTTGGAGATCAACCTGATCGTAAATGATCACGGTAGACATTCGCTGAGATCGATGGAAATAAAACGTACGAAGCTGGACCTTGATCTTTTTTACGAAGATGATTTTAAACCGGTAGACCAGATGGTACAACAGCGATTAGGAAAGGAAAAGGATAAAGGCATTGTATTGTTACATGGATTGCCAGGTACAGGAAAAACAACTTACCTGCGTTACCTGGTTGGGAAAATAAAGAAGCGTGTGTTGTTTTTATCTCCCTCGGTAGCCGGCAATTTGATGAATCCTGACTTTATCGAACTATTGATTAGCAATCCGAATACAGTATTGATCATAGAAGATGCGGAAAATGTGATCATGGACAGGAAATATAATAGCGGATCATCGGTGTCTGGGTTACTGAATATTTCGGATGGGCTGCTGGCTGACTTTCTGAATGTACAATTGATCTGCACATTCAACAGTTCGCTTACTATGATCGATAGCGCCCTGATGCGGAAAGGCCGGTTAATCGCGAAGTATGAGTTTGGAAAGCTCGGTATTGAGAAATCACAGCGGTTGAGTAATCATTTAGGATTTGCCGAAACAATTACAAAACCGATGACGATTGCTGAGATCACCAATCCCGGCCAGCCTGATCAGCCGTCAGAAAAAGTGCAGGTAATAGGATTTCAAAGACAAGGCGATCTGTTAAACTAAAGTTCTTTACATAGCGACCGGTGGAAACCGGTCCTGCAAAAGCTTGCTTAACAGCAAGACGGGAACCTGTATATCGGCAGTAAATCGAATCAGTGTTTAAAAAGCACGATAGTGCAGATGTAGTAACATCCTGTATGCTGTTACCCGGTTGTGCAGTTCCCCACCACTCAAAATGTGGGTTCAAGTCCCACTCCTGGCTTATCCCGGGATGGCGGAATGGTAGACGCTCAGGTCATGGGAACCTGTGTTCTTAAAGAAGTACATCGCTTCTTAAAAAATGATGATCCTGTAAAGCTGGCTTACCGGCTGGCGGTTACTATCTTCTTTACCGGGGATATACATCGCAGTCTGGTTGACACCTGTAGAACGTAACGGCCCGTTTGAAGAATTGTTTCACTTCGTCTTTACCTGTTTGCCTTTCTGGTATGATGGGTACTGATGAACTGGTCCAAAAGGCAACCGGAATTATTTTCTCCGTGGATGCCGATGGCTGGTAAGCGGGGCTTTATTATTAATAACCAAAATACTTCCTGCGGGAAGGAAGGAGGGTTTATGAAAAAAATAAAAATCAATGAATACCAGGTCGGATTGGTATTTAAAAACAAAGTGTACCAGGGTATGCTGATGACCGGTACTTACTGGTTCTGGAAGAATGAAATTATTTATGTTTACGACATGACCCGGCAGTTTGAAGCGCCGATAGAACTGAACATTCTTTTGAAGGATAATTTACTGGCAGATGTATTGCAAGTGGTAGAGGTAAAGGATAATGAAATCGTTCTTCATTACGAGAATAACCTGTTGAAGCAGGTATTGACTGCAGGTCGCTATACTTTCTGGAAAAGTGTGGTGAAGCATGAGTTTGTATACGCAGATACCAGCTATATCGAGATCGAAGGACTGCCAAGAAACATTTTGCAAAACCGGTTGATCGCTCCTTATGTGCGGAGTTATACTGTGGACAGCTTTGAAAAAGCCTTGCTGTTTGTAGATGGTAAATATGTTCGCATTTTGCAAAGTGGTGTTTACTACTGGTGGAAAAACAGTACAACGATCCATATAGGTAAGATCGATACCCGGCAACAACAACTGGAGATCAACGGCCAGGAGATACTGACCAAAGACAAAGCGGCCCTGCGGATCAATGCATGGGCGCAATACAAAGTGGTGGATATAGAAAAAGCATTGCTGTTGAATAAGGAATATGATAAACAATTGTATGTTGCTTTTCAGCTGGCCTTGCGGGAATATATCGCGGGTTATGGATTTGATGAATTGCTGGATAAAAAAGAGGCGGTGGCTCCATTTATTCTGCAGAATGTAAAAGAAAAAGCAGCAGGGTTGGGTATTGAAGTCAATGGTTTTGGTATCCGGGACATCATCCTGCCAGGTGATGTTAAAGAGATCATGAACCAGGTGTTGATCGCGGAGAAAAAAGCACAGGCAAATACTATTATGCGGCGGGAAGAAACCGCCAGCACCCGTAGCTTGCTGAACACTGCAAAACTGATGGAAGAAAACGCGATGCTGTGGAAGCTGAAAGAGATGGAATACGTGGAAAAGATCGCGGAGAAAATCAGTACTATCAGTGTTAACGGAAATGGAATGTTGATCGAGCAATTGAAACAGATCTTCATTCCGGACAAATAACACTAAGACAGATCATACAAGCTGTATGATCTGTCTTTTAAAAGAATTATATGGCTAAATTAAAATTATCAGGAAAAGAATTAAGAGCGATCGGTTACCCGGAAGGGCCGGTAATCAGTATTGCTATGAATGTGATGCAAAAAAATTACAAGTACCACAAGATGGAGGAGGTGATGAAAATACTGGAAAATGTACTGGCAGCGCCGGTAGAATATGAGAACGATGCGGTATTGGGATTGATCGCACAGCAGTTAATCCCTAAGAAAATAATTGAAGGGCAGGAAATTTCACTGAATAACAGCGGTATCCGGTTCAATGTATTCGGGCAGGAACACATTGAAGAAGGGGCCATGCACCAGATGTACCAGGCAGCTAAATTGCCTGTTGCAGTAGCAGGGGCTTTGATGCCGGATGCTCATTCGGGATATGGCTTACCGATCGGCGGCGTGTTGGCAACAGAAAATGCGGTGATCCCTTACGGAGTAGGAGTAGACATCGGTTGCCGGATGTGCCTGAGCATTTTCGATATCGATGTAAAAGAATTAGTGCAGAAAGAATCTTTTTTCACCAGGGAGATCAATGAAGCTACCTTGTTTGGGAGCGGTGCGCAATTCAGGCAGGCCAGCGATCATGAAGTAATGGAACATGAAGCATTTTATACATTGCCATTGCTGAAAAACCTGCATGGAAGAGCCTGGAAACAATTGGGTTCATCCGGTTCGGGAAATCACTTTGTTGAATTTGGTATTGTAGAGATTGCCGCAAAAGATGAAGTATTGGGTATTGATGCGGGAACGTATGTAGGATTATTGTCTCATTCAGGTTCAAGGGCATTGGGTGCCAATATTGCGAATCATTATACGAAGATCGCGAAGCAAAAAAGACGGTTGCCGGGAGAAGCGAGCAACCTTGCCTGGCTGACATTGAACGAAGAAGAAGGAATGGAATACTGGATCGCCATGAACCTGGCCGGTGATTACGCGTCTGCGTGTCATCATATCATTCATGAAAAAATCGCCAGGCAATTGGGCCGGAAACCGGTGAAAAGGGTAGAGAACCATCACAATTTTGCATGGAAAGAAAACTGGGAAGGAAAAGAGGTGATCGTTCACCGGAAAGGAGCAACGCCTGCTGGTAAGAATGTACTGGGCATCATCCCGGGTTCTATGACTGCGGATGGCTTTATTGTAAAAGGTAAAGGTGAAGAAGCTGCGGTCAACTCGGCTGCTCATGGTGCAGGAAGAAAAATGAGCCGGACTAATGCCTTGAAATCAATCACGCATGAAGCCATGAAAGATGAATTGAAAAAGCACGGGGTGAAATTACTGGGTGGTGGATTGGATGAAGCGCCTTTTGCGTATAAGAACATTATCGAAGTGATGAAAAGCCAGCAGCAACTGGTAGATATTGTAGGAACCTTTACTCCTAAGATTGTAAAAATGGATGGAACGGCGCCGAAGCCACGGAGGTGAATGGTGAATGATGGGGGGTATAAAATTACAATATTTATATGTAAGCTTCGAAACTCATTATGATTAAATTCCCTGATCAGTTATTGACCATTCACTATTCACCTCTTTATCTCCACGCTCCACTCGCTGCCGCTTGCTATATGGTAGAGATTCGCAAAACTACCCTGGTTCAATGCGAATGAAACCTGTAACAAGCTGTTTAAATAAGCCAGAGGCTTTCCTTTTGCCACCTCACCGAAAGTTTGCGCATAAGGCATTTTGCCTTCATATACTTTTTTCCCCGAATGAAAAATGGTTACCAGCAATATATCCCCGTATTTCAATTGTAACTGGTTAAACAGGTCGCTGCCAATATTGGTCCACACATTACCATATTGAATGTCCAATACCGGAATGTTTCCTTTGATCACATTACCCGTTTTCACTGCCTGCTGGTAAGAGATCATTATCACAGACGCAGGCAATGCTTTTCCTACCTGTTCATAAGTAATAGCACCCGCTGCTAAGCGCGCACCGGTATATGCATATACATCGCGGCCATGAAAGGTATACGACTTTTCAGAATCTTTTCTGCGGTTGACTGCTTCATCAATTTCTCTTACCGAATCGATACCCAGGGTTTCGGCTAATAATGTCAACGTGCCATTATCCGGCGTTACGATATAATGACCGCTTTTTGTTTTTAATACTACTGATTTCCGTGTCGTGCCCACACCGGGGTCTACTACTGAAACAAACACAGTCCCTGGCGGCCAGTAAGGTACGGTTTGCATCAGCCGGTAAGCAGCTTCCCAGATATTGTATGCAGGTATCTCATGGGTGAGATCATATAACTTAAGATCGCCCGATACAGTCATGGCAACTCCTTTCATCGCAGAAACAGCGCCGTCCTTTACTCCAAAGTCGGATTGAAAGACAACGATCTTTGGTTGCTGCGCGGATGTTTGAATACTGGCAAGAAAAAATAGAAGCCCCGAAAGGATAAGTACACGTTTCATGATATGGTATTATAAAATTAAAATAGCCGGGGAAGCGGTAAGACGATATGTTGCCATAAACATTCCCGTCTTGCTGTCTCCCCGGCCAATAAAATTAAATCAGAAATTCAATACAATCTTGCTGAACAGTCTTAATCCGTTAAAACCCATTTGCACGGATTCCCAGGCACCACCGGTTTCATTATCGAACGATTCGTAGCGGCCATTCGGAACGGCTGCAAAATCTGGATGAACATTGAAAAGATTATCAGCACCAATGAAAAGACTTACTTTTTTAGAAAAACTATACGAGAAGAAAAGATCAGTGGTTACTTTTCCACCATAGTTAAAAACTTCCGGGGTTACATGAACCTGGTCGCTATATCCATCTATATCGACATAAGGATCGATGCCGGTAAAACTTCCCGAAATATCAGGATCACCGGGGCCACCTGTTCCTGCTGCACTGGCCAGTCCCGTCCATCCAAAACCTTTGGTCGCCATCTTGCCATAATAAGTAAAATGCAGACCGGTGCCAAATTTCTTCAAGGTATAATCAAGATTCAAAGATAGCTTGGCCTTTGGTGCAGATGCCAGGAGAAAGGCTTCTTCCCTGTCGCTGAAAAAAGTTCTGCGATGCAAATAACTATCATCGAGTTTGGCAGGAATATGTACATCGTTAATCTTCATATGCTGGATATTGCCGGTCAGCAATGCCCTGAATGTATTATCACCCCATCTTTTTGAATAATCTACTACGATGTCAAGTCCGAAATTGGTGGTGTTGACAGCATTATCAAAAAACTGTGCAGTAGATACATTGATCGCCTGAAGCTGCGAAGTAAATTCAGCAGGCAGGCTATTATCATCTGCACTGAACAATCCTGATAATACGATCCTGTTTTTCACCTTCACCATATACCCATCCAGTGTGATAGTAAGATCTTTGACCGGTTTTACAGAAAACCCAAGACTGGCATTCACTGAAGTCTCTTCCTTCAGATCGGGAATGCCCGCTGCTTTGGTAATGGCATCATTGTTACGGGCGATGCGCGATTGAACGAGTTGACCGCCACTGAACGAAGTAAGCGTATTACTGAAATTGATCTGTTGTAAAGAAGGTGCGCGGTAACCCGTGCTGACAGAACCACGAAGATTGAAATTGGAGGCCACTTTGTAACGTGTAGCAAATTTTCCGGTGAGGATAGAACCAAAATCAGAATAATTTTCAAAACGCGCAGCAACATCTATCAGCCATTTATTGGTAATATTTAATTCTCCATCGGCATAAACACCTGCAGTAGTACGATTTTCACTTACTTCATCAGCCGGGCTGAATCCGGGAAATCCCTGTGCACCCGGTGCCTGGTCAAAAGGATTGGTATACCCCTGGTAGGAGGCTTCTTCTCCTTTATAGATGGAATATCGTTCATACCTGAATTCAGCGCCAATGCCAAGGTTAAATCCTTCCGCAAAAGAAGGAATTGCCTTGGTGAAATCAAGATTGACAGTATTCTGTAAAAAATTAAAACCACCATCATCGAAATGATCAGGTGTGGTAACGCCGATCAGGGATGCATTGAATGTTTTATCTCCGTAGTAATGAAAATTATTCCTGCCAATCGTATTGCTCAGGTCCCAGGTCCATTCTTTCGGCAGATCACCTTTGATACCCGCAGCCAGTGACATATCGGTAATATGTGTTTGAATATGCGGGTTGTAATACACTTCTCCATCAACCGATGTACGCATGATACCGGGAACAAAAATGAGATTACCACTATTATCTACAGGAAAACGGTCGGGTCTCGCACTGAAATTTCTTGTGTAAGCGAATGCATCGGAGGCTTTATAATTGTATCCACCGAAGGAATAAAATTTCGTGTTATTCTTTCCGGCAGGTAATTCCATATTGAACATACCGCCACCGGTTGTAACCGATCCGTCACCAAATGCACGACGACCGTTATTGAGTAATAAGGCATCGGGATTTGTCATGATATTGGTATCAGCAACCTGGCGGTATGTTTTTGCCTGTTTTAAAAAGTCGAGCGAGATATTGATAAAACCACCTTGTTTGCCTATTGAAAATCCATTATTTACCGATAAAGAAAAAGTGCCTCCATCGATAGGATGACTGGAATAGTATTGATTATCTTTTCTTGTTTGATACGCATTGAATTTTTTATCATAATATCCTGACCAGCCTGCATTGACATTCCAGTGATTCACATCTTTTTTCAGGATGATATTAATAACACCCGCCATCGCATCGGAACCATATTGTGCAGAAGCTCCATCGCGTAATATCTCGATGCGATCTACAGCCGATTGCGGAAATGCATTGAGATCGGCGCCGGAATTACCACGGCCCCTTGTGCCAAACAAACCAACGAATGCAGTCTGGTGTCTTCTTTTTCCATTGATAAGTACCAGTGTCTGATCGGGACCTAAACCACGTAATGTTCCGAGATCGATATGGTCAGCCCCATCTGCGCCACTTTGTTTATTATAATTAAAAGAAGGAGCGGCAGAATTTAAGATGGAAGTAAGATCCATTTTAGCAGTAGGTATACCAGCCTGGTTAATATTGATCACATCTACAGGCACGGGCAATTCTGTTTTTACCCGTCCACCGCGCCGCGATCCTACAACTACGATCTGTCCTAATTCTTCGGTGGAACTTTCGAAGCTGACAGCTATAGTGCTGGCGCCACTGATATTTACCCGTTGTGTTATATAACCGATGCGACTGATCTCCAATACATCGTCAGGACCGGCTTTGATAGAGAAACTGCCGTCTTCTTTGGTAGTGGTGCCTGCTCTTGTAGAACGGACCATTACAGAGGCTCCGCTGACAGGCTCGCTGGTTGTTTTATCGGTGACCTTTCCTGTTACGGTCTGGCCGTAAAAAAAAGAAGTGACCATCATGGCCACTGTCGTTAAAAGCAGTTTTTGCAGCAGTTTCATATTGGAATATTTCTTTTAAGGTAGAGAAATATATGAATCTGGCAAAAAGAAAGAGGTGGAATCGGGGAATTGATCACCAGTAGAAATTGTATTACGGAAATGAGGCATATTGAGATCCGTAATGAATTTCGAATTGAAAAAATTTCCTAATTCCTACACCTTGATATAAATCTTTTTCTTATCCATCCACCAGCAGATAAGCCACATAAAAATGATTACGCAGATGGCATATAGCATGGAGCCCAGTCTCGGATCGCCGGGGACATGTACCAGTACTTTTCTATACAACCAGTTCCAGGGATTGATGCCATCGCCCAGTTTGATAAGCGCGAAGCCTTTAATAAGGAAAGCGCTCAGCGCAAATACAAACAAAGCATTTTTACCAAATACATCAAAGAAACGGGTCAGCCAGCCTTTTACATTCCTGAATTCTATGAAATAGATCATAGTAGCCAGGGTGATCATGGCCAGTCCCGATGTATAAACCGTATAGGAACTTGTCCATATTTTTTTATTGATCGGGAAAACCATATCCCAGCAAAACCCGGTAACGAGCAAGGCAACGCCGCCGACAAACAATCCTGTCAGCATTTCAAAATTCTTTCCCTTCTTTTGAATATAATCTCCTACCATATATCCAAAAATCACTTCAGTGATGGCAGCAATAACACTGACCAGGCCTTCTGGATCAAAAGGGATCTTTTTACCATGCAGCATTTCCTGCTGGTACATATGGGGAACACTAAGAATTTTTTTATCGATATCAGTGCCAAACCAACCTGACAAACTAAACGGATCGGAAGGATTGCCGAGTACACAAAGTACCCAATACACCAGCAATAAGACAAGACCAGTGTAGAATGCTTTTCTCAATTTGAGATAATAGATAATAATGGAAGCAAAAAAGTAACAAAGTGCGATACGTTGCAATACACCAAGCACACGTACACCTTTTACTGTTTCTACAATATTGCCGGCAGCATCTTTTGAATAATCGATCCAGGTAAATCCTTTGGCAATAGTAACGGTTTGCAATTCGTTCGTTCCTTCGATCACCCGATTGACAGAAGTAACGAATGGCCACCAGTTAAGGAACAGGCCGATCATGATGATCAGTAATGTTCTCTTGATTTTTTGTTTCCTGTTAGCGGCATCGCCTCCGGCTTCCAGTCTCGGCATTACAAATGACATGGCATTACCTACCGCAAATAGAAAAAAGGGGAATACCAGGTCGGTAGGTGTCAGGCCGTGCCATTCGGCATGATCGAGCGGTGGATAAATATGACCCCAGTCACCGGGATTATTGACGAGTATCATCAGGCATACCGTAGCGCCGCGAAAAACATCGAGCGAATAATAACGTTGGTTCACTGGCAGGGAGTTTAATAACAGGCACCCGGTAAATACCAGGTTCGCAATCAATTGAATTTACCAGTAAGTTATTACTATTATAAGCAAATAGCAATAGTTAATTAGCGGCGCAGAATTGATAACGGCGAACCTGGCAGTTGATGGGTGTGGTAACAGAAACTACAGTTAGCTGCCGGCTTCATCTGCATGCTGCCTGCTGATAAGATGAATCGCTTCTACCAGCTTTTCCAATCGCTCATAAAAATACAGCATGTTCGATCGTTCGCGGCGCGACAAGGTTTTGCAATAATTGCCGGTGATAGTTGTTTTGAGCAGTTCCCATAATTGGTCCCTGATCTCGGGGAGATGACCGTAACTAAAAAAATCATGGATCACCTGCATCGGTTCATCCATTTCTTCACGGCTCAGATGCCGTGGTTTTAATTCCCATGAGGGATAATCCTGTAATGGCATATATAACCATTAAAAAATACCAGGAGAATCTTACGACACTTTTTATTAACTTCGGATGGCTCTTTTCGTTGATAAGCTCCCAATTATTCAGAAGAGCCAGCACTGCGAATGCTACGATCCGCGATTTTATTCTTTATTTCGTAAGACAATACACGAAGATAAGCAAGAAACTAAGTAAAAAAGTCAAATTTAGATTATTTTCTAAATATTTATTTTGTGCGTTTAATAGATCGTCTAACTAAATACCTGGAACTGAAGGGAATCAGTCCACATGTTTTTGAAAAAAATTGTGGCCTCGCCAATGGATATATCGGTAAACAACTGAATGGAAAAGGGTCGGTTGGTTCTGATATCCTTGAAAAAATCGCCCATGAATATCCTGAACTGAATCTCGTATGGTTAATTACCGGCAAAGGCAAGGCGGTTATAAAAACAGGAAAATATAAAGACGGCGAATGGGCCGGCCTGGAATTAAAAGAAGTAGAGGCTGTATATGAAGCAAGGAAAAAAATTCTCGAAGTACTGGAAGAACAGATCGATGTGATTTCATCGATGATGCCGGGCAAAAGAACAAAAAAACCTATGTGAACCTATGTTCCTATGTAGTGAAAATTACGCCAGTCAGCTTTTTTACCACATAGGATCATAGGTTTCACATAGGGAAAAAATAATATGGCTGGAAATAATTTTATACATGCAAGTGCCATTATCGATGAGGGTGCACAGGTCGGTCGCGATACCAGGATCTGGCATTTTTGTCACCTGATGCCGCGTTGCAAAGTGGGCGACGGCTGCACGATCGGGCAAAATGTATATATCGACAATGAAGTAACGATCGGTAATAATGTCAAGATCCAGAATAATGTATCTGTATATACCGGTGTAATTATCGAGGACGATGTGTTTCTTGGCCCCTCGATGGTGTTTACCAATGTGATCAATCCCCGTTCTTTTATCGACCGCCGGAAAGAATTTAAAAAAACCATCGTGCGCAAGGGAGCAACCATTGGCGCCAATGCTACCGTATTATGCGGCGTTGAAATTGGTTCTTATGCCATGATCGGCGCTGCGGCAGTAGTCGTGGACAATGTTTTTCCCTATGCATTGGTGATCGGCAACCCCGCCCGCCAGATCGGTTGGGTCAGCGAAGCCGGCATCACTCTTGATTTTACCGCTGATGGCCTGGCCACCTGTCCGCAAACAGGAAAAAAATACAGGTTGAAGAACGAGGTGGTTTTTCCCGTTTCATAATTAAAAATCAAAAGTAAAAATTCAAAAAAGAGACCCTTAAACCGGCTCCCCTTTTTGATTTTTGGTTTTTGAATTTTGACTTTCCGTTTCTCCGCCCTCGAGGTTATCAACTCGTGGGGATAAATCATTCACTATCTGCTAATTTTATTCTTTTGCCACTCCCATTCTCCCGTTTATATTTGCAGCCGGAAAGCAGCAGTCAGCCTGGATTGCATTTCTGTGAACCATTTTTAACCGGTTGTATAAAAATTCTTATGTGACCGAGGTGGCGAAGCTTTCTAAATACTTTTCATTTGACGCGTAAGTGGTTAGCCGTATATAGCCGTCCCCGCTGGGAAAAGAAAGTCAACCAGCTTCTTTTGGAAAAGGGATTCGAGAGCTATTGCCCGCTCAATAAGATCCGTCGCAAATGGAGTGACAGGGTAAAAGTGGTGGAAGAACCGCTTTTTAAATCCTATGTCTTTGTAAAAGTGAGTGATGACGACCGCACCACGGTACGCATGACCCCCGGCGTTATCAACTTTGTCTACTGGGAAGGCAAACCGGCCCTGATCAGGGAAAAAGAGATCAATGCTATCCGGCGCTTTCTCAACGAGTATGAAAATATTGAGCTGCGCCCTATGGATATCAAAGTGGATCAGCGGGTAAAAATAACCACCGGCCCCCTCATGGACCGCGAAGGCCAGGTGATCAGCATGAACCGGAAAACCGTAAAAGTGGCGATCGAAAGCCTGGGTTATCTCCTGGTGGCTCATATTGACAGAACTAAAGTAACTTCGGCCGGCCCGGAATAGGCGAATACTTATTCCCGACGGCATCTCATCCTTAAAGAAAATGAAATGAAAATTTTCAGGTCGTTTTTATTCTTGGCCCTTCCGCTATACCTCATTTCCTGCGCCACCCATAAACCAATACCCAATTACCTGCAGCAACTGAATGATACTACTATTAAAAAACAGGTGCAGATACCTGAGTTGAAGATTGAAAAAAACGATCTTCTTTTTATCCAGGTATATAGTGCCAGTGTGCGGCCGGAAGCAGATGCTCCTTATAACCTTCCTTCTGCCGGAGCTTCCACTTCAGCTACTACCACAGGTTTTTTGGTAGATGCCAAAGGAAATATTGAATACCCCCGGTTGGGTACATTCCATGCCGAAGGGCTGACAAAAGGAGAACTGGCGGATCAGATCACTAAAAAACTCAATGATATGGCTGTCCTGGAAAAACCGGCTGTGGTTATCCGTTTCCAGAATTTAAAAATAACCGTACTCGGAGAAGTGAATACACAGGGCGTGATGACGATTCCCGGTGAAAGAGTAACGATCCTGGAAGCGGTTGGTCTTGCAGGTGGAGTTACTGATTTCGGTTTAAAAAATGCAGTAAAAGTGATCCGGGAAACAGATGGTCAGCAGGAGGTAGGGATTGTTGATCTTTCCTCCAAAGATTTGTTTGAATCTCCTTATTATAACCTGAAACAAAACGATGTAGTGCTGATTGATCCTACACCCAGGAAAGCCAAAAAGACTGAGCAGGATGTTACTTTCCAGCGTTTAACTTTTGGCTTGACAATCATCACAACATTGGCATTATTGTATAATATTTTTAAATAAGTATTATAGCCAATCACCATATACTTCTGAAGAATGGATGAACAACAGATTAATAGTAATAAGAGCGAGCTCTGGAACCTAAGCGTAAGAGATATATTTTATAAATATGTCCGGTTCCTCCCTCTCTTCCTGCTATCGCTTGCTTTAGCATTATTGATTGCATGGACCTATCTCCGTTATGCTACCCGCATCTACGGTGCCGGTGGAACTATGCTGATCAAAAATGAGCAGACAAGCAGCCGTAATGATAAAGTAGAAGATATTATCATGGGCGACAACCGCTCACAGAATATCCAGAATGAAATTGAAATATTGAAATCTACCCCATTGATGGAAAGGGTAGTAAAAAAATTACAGCTCCAGTTCAGCTACACCGCTATTGGTAAGATCAAAGAATTCAATGTATATAAACAAGGACCTTTTATCGCCGAAGCATTTGAACTGGCGGATTCATCGACTTCCTTTACTACCAAGGTGAAATTTCTTGATCACGAACAGTTCCGCATTAATGGCAAGCCCACGATATTTAAAATGGGCCAGCTTTTTGAAAATGAGCAGGGTGTCTTCCGGCTTACGAGAGTAGGTGTTCCTTCTGCGGGCAATGAATATAGCTTTACCTGGCAGCCGGCGCACTCAGTGGCTGTTTCTTTAACCGGCGGAGTAAAAGTGCAGCCAAAGACCCCGGGTACCGGCATTCTTTCCATCAGCTACCAGACGACTAATGCGCAAATGGCTGCTGATATCGTGAACAACCTGATGATTGAATATGATTCGATGACTGTAGAACAGAATAATTTTTCTACTGACCAGATGCTTGGATTCATCGATGGACGACTGAAGATTCTGACCAGCGAACTGGATACCCTGCAACTGAAGTATCTTGATTACAAGCAGAAGTATAACCTGATCGATATTGATAAACAATCAACCAACTCTTTTACCAAGATCACCGATGCGGAAAAAGCAATTACCGAGCAACAGGCGAAAGTGATCATTGTAGATGAAATAAATAATTACCTCAACGATAAGCAATACCAGTATAACCGCGTTATCGTTCCTTCGTCTCTGGGATTGGAAGATATTACACTCAATGAAATGGTCAGTGCTTATAATAAAGCACAGTTGGACAGGCAGGCATTGGTGGATGCAAACGTACCAAGAGGGAATCCTGCTGTGATCGGGGTAGAAGGACAAATAGAAAAACTCAGGGAAAGTTTACTCGAAAACCTGAAGAATATGCGGGCGTCTTATTCAGTAGCGATCAACCGCATGGAGAAAATGAATAACTCCGAGCAATCGCAGTTACAGGATATGCCTTTTAAACTAAGGGCGCTGGTGGAAATGGAAAGACAGATCAATACCAAACTTGGATTATATAATTTATTACAGGGAAAACGTGAAGAAGCTGCTATTGGCCGCGCTTCTACTATATCCAATTCAAAGATCATTGACCTGGCCGCCCCTTTGAACAGTCCGGTGAAACCAAATAAACGTGCTATCCAGTTACTGGCTATACTCGTCGGGATCGGATTGCCTGCCATTATTATATTTGTAGGGGAAGTGATCAATGATAAGGTAAGTACAAGATTTGATATCGAGAAAATCACAGGCGCGCCGATACTGGGTGAAGTAGGGCACTCTTATTCCGATAAGACACTTATAGTCAACAAGACCAGCCGCAGCATGGTAGCGGAACAGTTCCGCATCATCCGTTCCAACCTTCAATACATCCTGCCCAAGATCGAGAACCCGGTTATTCTTGTTACATCGTCTTTCAGTGGTGAGGGTAAATCATTTATCAGCACCAATATGGGTGCTGTTTTTGCGCTAACGGGTAAAAAAACAGTGATCCTCGAATTCGATATCCGCAAACCGAAAGTATTGTCAGGATTGGGTATGACGAAAAAATCAGGTATCAGTAATTACCTGGTAGGTAAAGCAGAACTGAAGGACCTGATCATACCTGTTCCTAACCAGGAAAATTTATTTGTATTTCCCTGCGGACCCATACCACCCAACCCTTCCGAATTACTATTGGATATAAAGATCACCGAAATGTTTACCTGGTTGAGAGAAAATTTTGATGTGATCTATGTCGATACCGCACCCGTAGGAATGGTAAGTGATGCGATGACATTGGGAAAATTTGCTGACTGTACTCTATACCTCGTGCGCCAGGGCCATACATTTAAAAAACAAGTAGCGCTTATCGATGAATTTTACCGCGAGAAAAAACTGCCCCGGGTATCTATCGTTATCAACGATGTGAAAGTAAAACCCGGTTATGGCTATTATGGATATGGAAGATACGGATACGGGTATGGATATGGCCAGAAGAGCAGCTACTACGAGGAAGAAACACCACCGGAAGGATTTTTGGAAAGATGGCTGGGAAAACTTGACCCCAGGGGCTGGTTTAAAAAACGGAAATAAAGTTCAATTACTACATGCGTATTTTAATTACCGGTGGTGCAGGTTTTATCGGGTCCAATCTGGCTGAAGAACTGCTTCGCGATAAAAGAGTAACATTGGTCCGTGTATTTGATAACCTGGCGACAGGTTTCTTGCAAAATATACATGACTTCCAATCTTCTCCCCGCTTTGAATTTATTGAAGGTGATATAAGAGATTATAATAAATGCCTGCAGGCCTGTGAAGGGATCGATTTTATTTCGCACCAGGCGGCACTGGGTTCTGTACCACGTTCGGTCAATGATCCGCTGACGACCAACGAAGTCAACATTACCGGCACACTGAATGTTTTTACTGCTGCCAAAGAGAAAAAGGTAAAAAGAGTTGTGTATGCAGCAAGTTCTTCTACGTATGGCGATCATCCTGGTCTGCCGAAAGTAGAAGACAAGATCGGGAACCCGCTTTCACCGTATGCTGTTACCAAATATGTAAACGAACTGTATGCAAATGTGTACGCCGGTTTATATGGAATGGAATTTATAGGTCTTCGTTATTTTAATATTTTCGGCCCCCGGCAAAATCCACAAGGTGCTTACGCGGCCGTGATACCGCTTTTTGTGAAAGCTATCCTGCAAAATAAACCGCCAGTTATCAATGGAGATGGCAGTCATAGCCGTGATTTTACATTTGTAGCCAATGCAGTGGCCGCTAATATTGCTGCCATGACCACAACGGATAAAAAGGCGGTGAACCAGGTATATAATATCGCCTGCGGACACCAGACATCTTTATCAGCGCTCTTTGAAGATTTAAAGAAACAGGCAGGAAGCGATCTTGCTCCTGTATATGGTCCGGAAAGAGCAGGTGATGTAAAACATAGTTTGGCTGATATTTCAAAAGCAAAAGCTGGGTTAGGCTATGAGCCAGTTGTTTCGGTACAGGAAGGATTACAGATCACTTTTGATTGGTATAAGAATAATCCTGATCGTTTATAATAATCCGGATGTCTAAAACGATTATCATAACAGGTGGTGCAGGATTTATCGGCTCTCATGTCGTGCGCCTGTTTGTAAATAAATACAGCGATTACAGGATCGTTAACCTCGATGCATTGACCTATGCGGGTAATCTCGAAAATCTCCGGGATATAGAAAAAAACAGGAATTATATTTTTGAAAAAGCCAATATCCTGGACATACAACAGCTTGATGATCTCTTTGCAGATCATCAGCCGGATGGGATTATTCATTTGGCAGCAGAATCCCATGTAGACCGATCTATTCTTTCTCCTACCGATTTTGTATATACCAATGTGGTAGGAACGGTCAACCTGCTGAATGCGGCTAAAA